>JAIHZV010000142.1 GCA_022718015.1 Phascolarctobacterium sp.
GCGTGGATGGTCTGGAAGTACAGTTTTTCGCGCACGCTGTCTTCCTGGGTCATCCAGTGGGGATCACGGCTCTCGGCCACGCAGTAGTCGCGGCACACGCACATGGGGCAGGCGTTGCGGCAGGCGCCACAGGTGACGCATTTTTCGTGGTCAATAACAGCCTTGCGGTTTTCGCCGATGCTGATAGCACCGATGGCGCAGGCGCGCACGCAGGGACGGTGGATTTCCAGAATCGCGCCATAGGGGCACATCTGCTTACAGCGGCCACATTCAATGCACTTCGTTTTGTCGATGAAGGCGCGGTCCTGAATAATGCTGATGGCCTTCTTCGGGCAGTTGTTCATGCACTTGTGCGTGATGCAGTGACGGCACATATCCGTGACGTAATAGGCATCAATCGGGCATTGGTCGCAGGCTGCAGGCAGCACATCAATGATGGGCAAGTCGGTACGCTCAGGCTCGTTCAGCGTGAGCTTGGCGGCTTCGATGATGTTGCTGGTGCATTCCTGGCCTAGGGCCATATCAATGCGGTTCTTTAAAACTGCTCTTTCCTTATAGACGCAGCAGCGGTAGCGCGGTGTATCCTCGCGCACCTCCTGCAGAATATCGTAAACATGCTCGGTGAGCTCATTGTTCCAGGTGTAGCGTGAAAGGTGCTCCAGCACCATTCTTCTGAGCTGGGCTACGGCGGTTAGTTCCATAAGTTTTCCTCCATGATAAGCAGATGCAAAGGCGTCTGCCTTGACGACCTAAGATTATAATAATATAATTCTTGACGCATAAAGAAAATCCTGCTGCTGCAAAAAATCTAAAAAAATTTCTCCTTACCCCCTTTACAAATGCAAAGCCTAGTATTATAATATGTCCATAAAGCAACGACGAAGTTGTTGGATTGATGAATCCAAATTCGTAGTTGCTTTTTTCTTTTATATCACGCTTGCTGTTGTGAGCAGTGATACGTGCAACGAAGCATCGGAGCAGCGCCTGGCGCAGCTTACGGTGCTTTTCTTATTTACAGAGCCAGAGAGAAGAAAAAATCTGTAAAGCACAAAAAATGTAATGCAAATGAGGGGCTTACGTTTCGTAAACCCAAAGAAATTCTCAGAGAGAAATTAGGGAGGTTTTACAAATGAATGATGTACCGAAACTGTTTGGCAGCTTAGTTTTTAACGAGAGCGTTATGAAGGACCGTCTGCCGACCGCAACCTATAAGGCATATAAGGCGGCAGTGCTGGCAGGCACTCCGCTGAATCTGGAGATTGCCAACATCATTGCTAATGCTATGAAGGATTGGGCGCTGGAGCATGGCTGCACCCACTTCACGCACTGGTTCCAGCCGATGACCGGCATCACTGCTGAAAAGCATGAAAGCTTCATTTCTCCGACTGCTGAGGGCCGTGTTATCATGGACTTCTCCGGCAAGGAGCTGATTCAGGGCGAGCCTGATGCTTCCAGCTTCCCGTCCGGCGGCCTGCGTGCTACCTTTGAAGCTCGTGGCTATACAGCATGGGACCCGACCTCCTATGCTTTTATTAAAGATAACTGCCTGTGCATTCCGACCGCGTTCTGCTCCTACACCGGCGAAGTGCTCGACAAAAAAACTCCGCTGCTGCGCTCTATGAACTGCGTAAGCAAGGCAGCCTGCAATCTGCTGAAAATTTTTGGTATCAACACCGTGCGCGTAAATAGCACTGTTGGTCCGGAGCAGGAATATTTCCTCGTTGATAAAAAAATGTGGGAAAAACGTAAAGACCTAGTTTATGCAGGCCGCACGCTTTTCGGTGCTAAATCTCCGCGTGGACAGGAGCTGGACGACCATTACTTCGGCATTATCAAGCAAAGAGTGCTTTCCTTTATGAAGGACCTCGATGATGAGCTGTGGAAGCTGGGCGTGCTTGCGAAGACCGAGCATAATGAGGTTGCTCCTGCACAGCATGAGCTGGCACCAATCTTTACCACGACCAACGTTGCATCTGACCATAACCAATTAATGATGGAATTCATGAAGCGCGTAGCCTTGCGTCATGGTCTGGTCTGCCTGCTGCATGAAAAACCCTTCGACGGCGTAAACGGCAGCGGCAAGCATAACAACTGGTCTCTGTCTACTGAAGAGGGCATGAACCTGCTGGATCCTGGCAAGGAGCCGTATAAAAACCTGCGCTTCCTGACCTTCCTGGCAGCCATCATCAAGGCTGTTGATGAATATCAGGATCTGCTGCGTGTATCTGTAGCCAGCGCCGGCAATGACCATCGTCTGGGTGCTAACGAAGCTCCTCCGGCCATCGTTTCCATGTTCCTGGGCACGGAGCTGACCGCAGTTCTTGAAGCCATCGCTGCCGATAAGGTATACAACGGCAATCCGGAAAGCTACATTAAAGTAAGCGATGACACCATCCCTGCTCTGGTTAAGGATAACACCGACAGAAACAGAACCTCTCCGTTCGCCTTCACCGGCAACAAGTTCGAGTTCCGTATGCTGGGCAGCATGTTCTCCATCGCCGGCCCGAACATCGTGCTCAACACTATCGTAGCAGAAGAGCTGGAGCAGTTCGCTGCTAAGCTGGCAGATGCTCCTGACCTGGAGGCTGCAGTTTATGATCTGGTTAAAGAAACCTATAATGCACATAAGCGTATCGTCTTCAATGGCAACGGCTACACCGATGCCTGGGTTGAAGAAGCAGAAAAACGCGGCCTGCTGAACCTGAAATCTACTCCGGAGGCTCTGCCGTATCTTGGTCATGCGAAGAACATTGCTCTGTTTGAAAAGCACAATATCTTCAACAAGGCTGAGGTTGAATCTCGTGTAGAAATCCTGCTGGAGAACTACAGCACCACGATTTCTATTGAAGCAGCAACCATGCTGGATATGTTCCACAAGGATATTCTTCCGGCAATCACCGCTTATAACGAGGATCTGACAAAGGCTGTTCTGGATAAAAAGGCTGCCGGTATTGCCGCAGGCTTTGAAGGTGCGCTGGCTGATAAGCTGAGTACTCTGGGCGCGCAAATGTATGCTTCTGCTGAGAAGCTCGCAGAGGGCGCTAAGGCAGCAGCAGAAATTGCTGACAGCGAAAAGCAGGCTCTGTACTACCACGACGTTGTTCTGGAAGAAATGGGCAAGCTGAGAAGCGCAGTCGATGCGGCTGAAGCTCTGACCGGCGGCAAGTATCTCAACTATCCTACCTATGGGGAGCTGCTCTTCGGCGTAAATGAATAAGCCAAACGATAAAGCACCATCTGCTTCGTCATGGCTCCTAGGAGTACGATTATGTACGCCGTCGTCGCCATTCCTCGCATCTGGCACTTTCTCGTTTGTCTTGATGATAAGAGGATAAGGTACCATCTGCTTCAGAAAATCTGATACTTTCTCGACAATCTTCTTGAATAAAGCAAAATTAGTCTTTTAAAACAAATAGATAAAACTAATACACAATGGGGTGTATCCGAAAAATCGGGTACGCCCCTCTTTCTTTAAATGATGCCATGTGAGCGCTGCTCAATGACGCGTTAAAAATTAAATTTGAGGGGTGTTTACAAATGGACAAATATGTATCCGCAGATACGATATGGGTGCTGATAGGTGCCTTCCTGGTATTTTCTATGCAGCCTGGCTTTGCGATGGTTGAGACAGGCTTTACAAGAGCGAAGAACGCAGCCAACATCGTTATGAAGAACGTTATGGATATGTGCCTGGGCTCGATTGTGTTCTGGGTTATCGGTTTCGGCCTGATGTTTGGCACAGATATCGGCGGCCTTATCGGTGCGCCGGACTTCTTCGTACATGGTGATTATGGCGCAAGCTATCCTAGTACGGCGTACTTCATCTTCCAGACTATGTTCTGCGCAACGGCTGCAACGATTGTTTCCGGTGCTATGGCCGAGCGTACAAACTTCCTCGTTTATTGCATTTACAGCCTGATTATCAGTGCTGTTGTTTATCCAATCAGCGGTCACTGGATTTGGGGCGGCGGCTGGCTGGCGCAGCTGGGCTTCCATGATTTTGCCGGTTCCACAGCAGTGCATATGGTTGGCGGCGTTGCTTCTCTCATCGGTGCGAAGATGATAGGCGCACGTATTGGCAAGTACAATGCGGACGGCACTGTAAACGCTATTCCCGGCCACAGCATTCCGCTTGGTGCCTTAGGCGTTTTCCTCTTATGGTTCGGCTGGTTTGGCTTCAACGGTGCTTCTACCGTTTGTGCAACTGGTGATGATGCCCTTGTTTCCATGGGTGCCATCTTTATTACCACCAACATGGC
>JAIHZV010000143.1 GCA_022718015.1 Phascolarctobacterium sp.
GCTAACGAAAAATTTGCTACTGTTAAGCGTATGCTCAGACGCGGTAAAAGCTCTCTTGCCGAGATTGCAGAGGATACAGAGCTGCCTTTAGACACTATCAAAAGGATTCAAGCTGAAATGCAGGCTGTATAAAGCTGTGAGAATGGTACTATACGTGAAAACGTGTAGAAAACTAATAATTCAACATTTACAACTATATAAGTAGACCTCTCGACTTACGTCGTTAGTATTGAGCTATTGGTGTAACTTTAGCTTTTAGCAGTACCTGCGGTGCTCGGTTTTTCCGAGCGCTGTGTGTACTGCTTTTTTGTTCCCTTTTACCCTCTCCTCACCCAGCTTTTGTAACGCATATTACACTTTTTACCTATAATTTGTGGCAGGAAAGCTTCCAATTTGCGGCTTACGATTAAAACCTGCGCTTTACGATGTGAAGCGTTGTTTTTTGTAAAAATAGTGAGATAATTACGGTAGCTAAAGAAAATCTCTGGACGCAACCAGCAGATAGCCTGCACGCAGATCTCTTTCGAAGGTGGTGCCTTCCTTTTCGCAGGAACGGACTGGTCGTGTCAAGATTAGTTGATCCTTTTATATTTAGGCTTTTATTTAAAGGAGGATGATGTTCATGACTAGGAAAAAAAGTAATGTAAAGGCATTGGCTCTCGCCGTAACGTGCGCGATTCTCGCGGGGGGGTACAGCGGTCTTAATCCGGTGTATGCTGCAGCGGATACGTTGTATAAAGATGGTAGTGATAATGTAACTACTGCTTCTACTTCTTCTAGTGGTAGTAATACAAAAATAACAGAATTAGAAATTGCTGGAGTACGTATCGGTACAAAAACAACAGGTAGTACTTCAACAACTGAAGCTGGAAGAATTGAAGCAAAAAATATTAAAATAAGCAAGAATTTAAGTGTTGGGGCGTACCTGACAGTTCCTAAAATTGCTGGTCTTTCCAGTATTACAAATAGTTCTGGAACTGTAGATGTTAATGGTGCAACATTTGCTAGTGGCGGTGCCATTACAGCTACTGGTTTGACGCTAGGTGATATAGGTGATGTTAAAACTGCAATTGAAGGCAAAGCAGCTAAAGGGGATGTTGAAACTAATGGAGCTGCTATTAAAACATTGAAGGATACTGTAGGCGATAATAATAGCGGTTTGGTAAAAAAGGTAGCAGATAATGAAACTGCCATTACTACCAAAGCGAATCAGACAGATTTGGAAGCAGCTAATGGCAAGATTACTGCTTTGGAAAGTAAAACCACCAATATTTCCTATGATGCTGGAACAAATACAACAACCGTTAATGGCATCAAGTTCCACACTGATGATAGTAATAGTATTTCAGACATCAATGATGGCATTATTAAATTCTCGAACAACGGCTCCAAAGATATAGTTCAAATTAATAGTGACTTGATGTTCAATGATGATGCTGGTCAACAAGCAGCTACATTAACTCTTGAAGGTGTTAAAACCATTAACGGCTTGTCTAATGGCAATAGCGTAATTAAAGCTGGTGATGGCTCTGAAGTTGGCGGCGTGAAGTTTGATAATAAGAAAATTACTAATGTTGATAGCATAACTGTTAACGAAACCAAGAAAAATCAGGTCAAGATTACTGACGAAGGCGTAGTTGTTGGTTTAGGTTCTACCGTAATTGGCAGTGACGGCGTATATGCCGGCGGCCATACAGAAACAACTGCTAAGGCAGTTTTAGGCGCTGATGGCAGCATCAAGGGTGCTGGCGATGGTGCAGGAAATTATAAGTTCAGAGTTACCAATGCTGGCGATGTTTTCTCCTCTAGCGTAACTGCTACATTGGGTGGCTTTAATGATGTTACGATAAACAACGGACTTGCTGTTGGCTCTGCTAGTGACAAGGTGGCGATTGGCGGCGGCGGTATTATTGCAACTAATGGTACAGATACAGTTACTGTTGGTAATGGTGCGATTGTTGCAACTGGCAATATCGAAGGCAAGGATATTACTGCAAAAGGCAACCTGAGCGTAGCTGGCACTTCTACCTTCACTGGAGAAACTACATTCAGTGGTGGAATCAAGACTGATATGATTGGTGAAGCAACAGCTAATAAAGGTGTTACTGTTGATGGCGTTCTGCTGAAGGATGGCGGAGTGAACGCTTCTGCAATGTCTGTAACTGGTGTAACTGGTTCTCTGAATGTTAAAGATATCGGCGGAACTAGCACTATGATTTACACCAAAGCAGCTGATGGAACTAATACCATTTGGATTGATCCTGCTACAGGCAACATCAGCACTAATGGAACATTACAGGTTGGCGGTGGTGTCGCTGGAACGAAGCCTAGCGTAACTATTGATGGAGCAACTGGTTCTATTAAGGTAGGCAAAAATGATACTGAAAAATTTGCTGTTGACGGCACAACTGGTAACGTAAAGACTGAGGGCAGTTTGGAAGTAGCTAGCAATGCAACCGTAGGCGGTAATATCAAAGGTCAATCTTTGAATATTGGTGCTACTGGCACTGAATTTACAGTTGATACCGTTGGTCATATGACTTCTAAATCCGCTCAGATTGGTTCGGTGGGTATCACTAACACTGGCGTTATTACTGGTGTAACTTCTCTGACAACTGGTGCGTTGACTGTTACTGGTGCATTTACAACGGGCGGTAATTTAACTGTTACTGGTGATTTGGAAGCAAGTGGAGCTATTAAAGGCAAGACTATCAGCATTACTGATGGCGGCTCTATTGCAGGCGTAAACTTTGCAACTGGTGGCAATCTGACAGCGGCTACTGGTACTATCGCAAGTGTAAGCTTTGCAGCTGGCGGCGATGTAAGTGGCGTTCATGATCTGACCGCATCTGGCACAATCCAAGGTGCAACATTGAAGGTTAATAATAACAATTTGCTTGATGATAAAGGTCTGAAGGCTGAAAAGGCTGTTATTGATAGCGTTGTAATTGATGATGCAAGCATTACTTCTACAGGCGCTAACGGCTTGGATGTCGAAAAAGTCAACCTGAAGAATGGCGCAATTACTGCTAACAGCGCTACTATCGGCGGCGTTAATACGCTTGATAATACTGGTATCTATGTTGCTACTGGCAGCAAGATTCAGGTTGGTGTTAATACTGTGATTGAAGATGGTTCGATTGCTGTAAGCACCAATACAAAGCTTACTGACCAAGCGCTTAATTTGAATGCTGCCAATAAATGGACTGCAGCAGGTGGTTTGGAGGCAGATAAGGCTGCTATCAACGGCGTAACCATCGGTGAAACTACTGGCAAGGCAGTATTCAACAAGGCTGGCAAATCTACTACTATTGATGGCGATACTATTCAGACTGGCAAAATTACTGCGGATGAGCTGTTAATCGACAAGATCAGCCTTGGCAAAAACGGCAGCTCCAACATCAGCATTGATAAAGACGGTCATGTACAGACTAAAGGCGATATCAAGATTACTGATGCAGCTGGTAACGTAATGAGCAAGCTGTCGCAGGATCAGGCAATCTTTGGCAAAGATGCTGAAAATCAGACTACTATCAATAATGGCAAGCTTAAAGCGAAAGCTAAAGATGGTGCTAACCAGCAGGCTGAATTCAACTTTGATGAAAATGGCTTGACTGTTAGCGGACAAAATGCAGCAGGTCAAAAGTCTTCCTTCGGCTTCGATACTTCTACAGGCATTGGCACCTTCACTGGTCAGGATAACACGACTACTGCTATCAACGGCAGCAACCTGACGCTGACGAATGGAACTAACTCCACTGCTCTGACAGCTGGCGGCGCAACTTTCACTGGTGATGCTGGCGAAAAGGGCGGCAAGACTACTACTATAAACGGCGGTACAATTACTACTGATACGCTGAATGTTGAACGCATCAACCTCGGCGGTGAGCTGTATGATAAAAATGGTACTGCTATCGGCGGCAACCTGTCCATGGATAAGGATGGTAACTTCTCCGCAGCAGGTGGCAACTTCAAGGTTACTGGTGGCAGTGGCGCGGATAAAGGCGCAATGACTAACACTGTTGGCAACACCACCTTGCAGACTGATACCACTGGCGCAAGCATGAATTATGCTGGCACTGCAAACTCCAACATTTCTGTAGCAGACGGCAAAGCAGAAATGGCTGTTGGCGCAAATGCTGCTGTAACCGCAACTGATGGCAAGATTGAAATCAAGGGCGGTACTCAAAATGTAACAACTACTGACGCTGGCACTGTATTCGAGAACTCTGCACATAAT
>JAIHZV010000144.1 GCA_022718015.1 Phascolarctobacterium sp.
ATTTTCTAAAGCTAAAGCCTGCTTTAATACATCTTTAATAGAGACCTTATCCTTGACTTCACCATCTTTAACAGTATCCTGCTTTTTATCTGTTTTCTCCGCTTTTTTAGCGTATAGACTAGAATCCTGATTTATATTTGTCAGAATATATAATCTGTCATTAGCAGACATTAAGGTAACGTCAACATTCATCAGACGGTTCATCTGCTTATACAGATATTTCAAGGTAATAGCCTTTTTTCCACCTATTTTTTCCAGCTTGATAGTAGGAGTGAGCGTAGCGAACTTTTCCCTTAAAAGCTGTTGCTGAACAATGATGTTACCTTTATTCTCAAGCAGATTGTACTTATCCATCTCTAAAAACGGTGTCGGTACAGTGTTTAAATTGAGCTGAGAGCGTTCTAAAAGTGCCAGCTTTTCATATTCAGCATCAAAATAAGCAGTTGAGAAATCAGTACCAATAATATTCTTCATCTCTGCCGCGGTATAATAATTAACGCTATTAATGCCCTGATACTTATCTAAAAAGTTAAGGTTTTTATTCTTGTCCTGCTTCTTAGTTTCCTTAGCTGTTTCCTTCATTATTTTGGCAATGTCAGAGCTTTGCGCACTTGAAAACGCATAAAATTTATTCGTTTCCATACGCACATAAGGGTCGCCGTCCTTTACGCTGTAGCCGGCATAGCTGTTTTCATACGCATAGGCATTGCTTGTAGCCAAAACCAGTACCGCTGCTAAAATTGCACTTTTCTTCATCCTGCCTCACTCCTCTGCTCTATATAATAAGGAAGCTATTTGGTAACAATATTTACCATAACGCCGCTGTCAAGGTTGCAGGCATTTGCTTCGTCAGTGTCGATGTGTACCTCGTCAGCATGCTTTACGCCCGCACGTACCAGTACATTATGCAACGTCAGGGAACGCTCGCCCTCGGTAATAATATCAACGATATCTCCATCCTTTACGCCGTATTTCTCTGCGGTTTCCGGATACAGATGCACGTGGCGTGCAGCAATAATAATACCTTCCTTCAGCTCAAGCTCGCCTTTAGGGCCAACAAGCTTAGCGCCTGCACTGCCAGCGATATCGCCGCTGTTGCGAATTGGTGCATTCAGGCCAACCTTGCGTGCATCGGTCAGAGAAAGCTCGATTTGGGTTTCCGGACGCAGTGGTCCGATGATGCGCAGCTTCATTTCGCCCTTCGGTGTAACCATAACAATCTGCTCCTCAGAAGCAAATTGACCAGGCTGGCCGATAGCTTTTTTTACGTGCAGCTCACTGCCTGCACCAAACAAAATATCCATATGCTCACGGCAAAGATGAGCATGTCTTGCACTAACACCTAAAACTATTGGAAATTGCATTGTAGTCACCTCAAAATAAATTTTTGTTTACTCTGTTATTATAGCATATTATTTACTTTATTGGTGTATACTTTTTGAAATTTTTTAGAATAGACTTCCGCTTGCCATTTCGCTGCTTTTAGCTTATACTAAAATGTAGATTATATAATAAGGAAGGTTTGCGAAAATCATGAATGGACAGGAGTATCTTGAACTGCTTAAAAAGCGTCTGACGCATTATTACGATATAAAGGAAACACAAGGGCATACGCAGCCTGAATTTGTGCTGCAAGCCGAGCTGAACGCTGCTGACGAGGGCTATTTCATCGTTCCGGACCTTAAAACCTATAGCGTGCAGCATAATGAGTATCTTTATGTGCAGCAGTTCGGCGAGCCGCTGACGCTGGCAATGGCCGAGCCTTACCTAGCCTATACAAAGAAGGCAATGGCTGAGCTGAAAACTACGACCGAGCATATGAGCAGTGTCTTTTCGCTGGTCTTTATCTGCGAGGCAGGTATTGAACCTGATGCACTCGCACAGCTCACCAAGCTGCGTCAGCATAAGGACTACTGCTTAACGCTCAAGGGCTGGTCTGACCTTGCACTTTTCCTTGTCGATATTCCTGCGCAAATGCTGCATCATAACAAGGCTGCGGCCAAGAACGCTGCTACATTTGCCTTTCCCAAAGCTGAATAAAATTGTCGTGTAGACAATTGTGTCCCAATAAAGCTGTCAAATTTGTATTTTGTGTACAGAATGTGACAGCTTTTATTGTTTTCACCTAAATGACGCATTTTTTCTCCAATTTGTTTGACATTAGGACGAAATGTGGTATACTAATTCTATATTGTGCGTGATATTTAGAGCACAAAGGTCACTTATTTTCTAATTTATTTATTTTGCAATGACGCAAAAGGGAAAGAAAGGATGTTGCAAATGAGTGGTTTATTACTTTTAGTAGGCTCCATGATTATCTTCTTCGTTGCCTACGTAACCTATGGTTCTTGGCTGTGTAAAAAGTGGGGTGTTGATCCTACTCGTAAAACCCCGGCAGAGAGATTATGCGATAACGTCGACTATATGCCGACCAAGCCGGCTGTTTTGATGGGTCACCATTTCTCCTCTATTGCTGGTGCTGGTCCTATCGTTGGTCCTATCACCGCTGCTGTATTTGGCTGGGTGCCTGTAATGCTGTGGATTTTAATCGGCAGTATCTTCTTTGGCGGCGTACATGACTTTGGTGCTCTGTACTCCTCTATTCGTTTTGATGGCAAAACCATCGGTCAGATTATTGATGCAACCTTGGGCAAGAGCGGCAAGTTCCTCTTCTCCATCTTCGCATATGTAACTCTGCTCGTAGTTATTGCTGCTTTCGCAAACATCGTTGCTGCAACCTTCGTTGCTAGTCCGCAGGCTGCTACCGCTTCCCTGCTGTTCATCGTTCTGGCTGTAGTATTTGGCTTCTCCGTATACCGTTGCGGTCTGAGCCTTGGTGTTGGCACTATTTTCGGCGTAATTCTGCTGGTTGTTGCTATTGCTGCTGGTAATATGTATCCTCTGCATCTGTCCAAAGACGTTTGGGTTTGCATCCTGATGGCTTACATCTTCATCGCATCTATTGCTCCTGTATGGATTCTGCTGCAGCCGCGTGACTATCTGAACTCCTTCCTGCTGTATGCCTGCATTGCTTTCGCACTTGTAGGTATCGCAATTTATCAACCGACCATGCAGCTGCCTGCATTCACCACCTTTGATCCTTCCGGCAAAGGCACTAACCCGATGTTCCCGATGCTGTTCGTAACCGTTGCTTGCGGTGCTATCAGTGGCTTCCACTCTCTGGTATCCTCTGGTACTACCTCCAAGCAGCTCGATAGCGAAGGCAATGCAAAGCTCATCGGCTACGGCTCCATGCTGCTTGAAGGCGTTCTGGCTGTAGTTGCAGTTGTTGCTGTTGGCTATGTTGGCGGCGACAAGCTGACCGAGCTGCTGAAAAACGGCGGTCCTGTAAACGTATTTGCTGATGGCGTTGGTACCTTCATGACCAAGCTTGGCTTCTCCTTCGGCGTTGCTAAAGGCTTCGTTGCTCTGACTATCTCTGCTTTCGCTATGACTACTCTTGATACTGCTACCCGTCTGGGCCGTTTCATTTTCCAAGAGCTGTTCACTAAGGTTGATTCGAAAACCGGTGAAGCAGAAGGCAACGTTCTTACCAATCCGTTCGTAGCTACTCTGATTACTGTTGTACTCGCTGGTTACATGTCCCTCGGCTCCTACCTCACCATCTGGCCGATATTCGGTGCTGCTAACCAGCTGCTGGCTGCTCTTTCCTTACTGGCTGTAGGCGTTTGGCTGAAGAGCGTTGGTCGCGACAATCTGATGGTTCTTATCCCGATGATGTTTATGTTCTGCGTAACCTTAGTTGCACTGGCACAAATCATTTTTGCTAACATGGCTACCCACATCATCACCGCTGCACTAGGCAGCATTCTCTTCATCCTTGCAATCGCCCTCTTCTTCGAAGCAAGAAAGACACTCTTTGGCGGTGCAAGCAAGTAATTTCTAAGCAATAACACTGAACGTGTTCATGGCTGTTACGAATTTCGTAATGAAGTACGTAACAGCCATTTTTTTATTGCTTTCCAATACTAAATGTAGTATCATATAAGAAAGAAGGTATGATTATGACAGCCCTCGAGAAAAAACTTCGTGCTCTTGCTAATGGTAAGGATTTGCCTTGGGAACAAACAAAGGCACTTCTGGAAAAGTTAGGAGCAGTAGTCAAACCGCCTACTGGCGGTGGAAGTCATTTTAAGATTCGCTATTTTAATCAAAAATCAATGAGTATTCCTGTAC
>JAIHZV010000145.1 GCA_022718015.1 Phascolarctobacterium sp.
GGACGGTGCGCACCGTCCTCTTTTTTGCCATATTCTATTTTTTACGTTTCCCCAACCCCAACATTTCGTCCGGAAGCTGCGCAAGCAAAATAGCTGCAAAGACGAGGCAGCAGCCGAAGATTTCTCTGGTGCTCATCGCCTGACCAAGGATAAGCCAGCCGCTGACGAGTGCGAAGGCTGATTCCAGGCTCATAATCATGCAGGCGACTACAGAGCTGACGTGCTTTTGACCGACAATCTGCAGCGTGTAGGCAACACCGCTGGACATGATGCCTGCATAGGCTACGGGCGCCCAGCCTGCCATGATGCTTGTCAGCGAGGGCGTTTCGAAGATGAACATCAGCACACCGTTGACGACTGTGCAGGTGATAAACTGAATCAGCGACAGGCGCACGCCGTCAAGATTTTTGATGATGTTCTCGACGCAGATAATCTGTGCAGCGAAGCAGAAGGCACAGATGAGCGTGTATAAATCGCCCTTGTTGATGCTGAAGCCCTCGTTGATGCAGATGAAGTACATACCGACGGAGGCGATAGCCACGCTGACGCCCTGCAGGAGCGTCACAGAGCGACGATAAACGATGTAGCTGAGTACAGGTACCAAAACGATGTAAAGAGCCGTGATAAAGCCGCTTTTGCCGACGGTGGTGTACATGATGCCCACCTGCTGGAAGAAGCAGGCCAGCGATAAAAACAGACCGCAGGTGATACCGCCCTTGATTAGTCTTGCTTTATAAAGCGGATCATCACTGCCGAGCAGCGTCGGACGCTTGCCCTTCATTTTGTCGAACAATAGGCAGCAGCCGCTCAGGAAGATGGTGGCCAGAACACTGCGCGCACAGTTGAAGGTCAGCGGCTCGGCGTATTCGCCGCCAAGGCTTTGTGCGATAAAGGCTGTGCCCCAGATGAAGGCACATAATGTAAGCATAAAAATTCCGCTGAGGCTTTGTTTGCCTGCGGCAGGATTACTCATAAAAGATTCCCCCAATCCAAACAATGTGACGCTATCTATTGTACCATATTTCGCTGTCCGTGTACAAAGGTAACAGCCTTAAAATGGCGCTTTGGGGCAAAATTTTTGCTTTTTGTCTGCGTAACATTTCCTCGCGCAGGACTTTAGTGTAAAGCGAGAGCGTGAAACAGGCCTAAAAAAAAATTAGTGCAACATCTGCTAGCAAAACGTCTACCAAAGCTAAAAAACTACATATAGTGAATTTTTCTTTTGACACACACGATATATTGTGTTACAATGAATGTGCGTCAAAAATGATGCAGCAATTTTGAGATAAGTTTTAAGCAAATACAGAAGGCTTTGACCTGAATGGTCAGAGCCTTTCGATATGTATAAGAGACTTTAGTAATTAAACTTAGTATACTATGAAAGGATGTTGACGAGCTATGAAAGTTATTAAGCGCGATGGCACTACAGTTGACTTTGATGCGAACAAAATTATAAAAGCAATCCATAAAGCCAATATTGCAGTTGAGCCTGAATATCGTATCGAGGAGGAGAAGATTAAAGAAATCGCTGCTAATGTACAAGCTCGCAACCGCATGCGCCTGCTTGTTGAGGATATTCAGGATATGGTTGAGCATGGCCTGATGGAAGAGGGCAAGTTTGAGCTGGCGAAGCAGTATATCATCTATCGCTATAAGCGTGCGCTGGTGCGTAAGGCGAATACAACTGATGAGTCCATCCTTTCTCTGATCCGCAATAATAATAAAGACGTTATGGAGGAAAACTCCAATAAAAATGCTACGATGGCTGCTACGCAGCGCGACCTGATTGCCGGTGAGGTTTCTAAGGATCTGACGAAGCGACTGATGCTGCCGGAGAAGATTTCCAAGGCACATGAGCAGGGCGTTCTGCATTTCCATGACGCAGATTATTTTATCCAGCCGATTTTTAACTGCTGTCTGATTAACATTGGCGATATGCTGGACAATGGCACTGTTATGAACGGAAAAATGATTGAAAGCCCTAGAAGCTTCCAGGTAGCCTGCACTGTTATGACGCAGATTATTGCTTCTGTTGCTTCGAGCCAATATGGCGGCCAGTCTGTAGATATCCGTCATCTGGGCAAATACCTGCGCCGCAGCTATGATAAGTTCAAGAAGAGCATTTTAGAGGCTGCTGACGGCAATATTGACGCTGATACGCTGGAGCGTCTGACGAATGAACGCCTGCGCTACGAGCTCAAGGGCGGCGTGCAGACGATTCAATACCAGATTAACACCTTGATGACGACCAACGGTCAATCTCCGTTTGTAACCTTGTTCCTGAACCTGCAGGAGAACGATCCGTACCTGAAGGAGAACGCTATGATTGTGGAAGAGATTCTGCGTCAGCGTTTGCAGGGCATTAAAAATGATGAGGGCGTTTATGTAACGCCTGCCTTCCCGAAGCTGGTTTATGTGCTTGATGAGCATAACTGCCTTAAGGGCGGCAAATATGATTATATTACGCGTCTGGCTGTAAAGTGCAGCGCTAAGCGTATGTATCCTGACTATATCAGCGCAAAGAAGATGCGTGAGAATTACGAAGGCAATGTCTTCTCCCCGATGGGCTGCCGCAGCTTCCTTTCCCCGTGGAAGGACGAGAACGGTAACTATAAATTCGAAGGCCGCTTCAATCAGGGCGTTGTTTCCCTGAACCTGCCGCAGATTGGCATTTTGGCGAAGGGCGACGAGGAGAAGTTCTGGAAGCTGCTTGACGAGCGTCTGGAGCTGTGCTATGAAGCCTTGATGTGCCGTCATAATGCGCTGAAGGGCATTAAGAGCGACGTCAGCCCTGTGCATTGGCAATATGGTGCAATTGCTCGTCTGAAGAAGGGCGAAACGATTGATAAGTATCTGGAGAACGGTTATTCCACGATTTCTCTTGGCTACATCGGCCTTTATGAGCTGACCAAGCTGATGAAGGGCGTGAGCCATACTGATCCGGCAGGCGAGGATTTTGCGCTGCGCGTTATGAACCGTCTGCGTGGTGCCTGCGAAAAATGGAAGGCCAAAACTGGCCTTGGCTTCGGCTTATACGGCACTCCGGCAGAAAGCCTGTGCTACCGCTTTGCACGCATTGATAAGGAGCGCTTCGGCTCGATTGAGGACGTTACTGACAAGGGCTATTATACCAACTCCTACCACGTTGACGTGCGCGAGAAGATTGATGCCTTCAGCAAATTTAAATTTGAAAGCCAGTTCCAGAACATTTCCTCCGGCGGCGCCATTTCCTATGTAGAGATTCCGAATATGCGTCATAATCTGGAGGCCTTGGAAGAGGTTGTTAAATTTATTTATGATAATATCCAATATGCTGAGTTCAACACGAAGTCCGACTATTGCCATGTCTGCGGCTTTGATGGCGAAATCACCATTAACGATGACAACGAATGGGAATGCCCGGCCTGCCATAATAAGGATCATGGCAAGCTGACGGTTATTCGTCGTACCTGCGGCTATCTGGGTGAAAACTTCTGGAACGTGGGCAAGACGAAGGAAATCAAGGCTAGAGTTATGCATCTGTAAGAGGGTGATGAAAAATGAATTACTGTGAAATAAAAAATCTGGATATTGCTAATGGCCCGGGCTTGCGCGTATCGCTGTTCGTCAGCGGCTGCACGCATCACTGCAAAGGCTGCTTTAATCCTGAATCGTGGGATTTCAATTTTGGGCAGCCTTTTACGGAAGCAACAGAAGATGAAATTCTGCGCCTTTTGGAAAATGAGCATATCCGTGGTTTGTCACTTTTGGGCGGAGAACCCTTCGAGCCGCAGAACCAGGCTGTGCTTGTTCACCTGCTGCGTCGTGTGAAGGAAAAGTTCCCGCACAAGGACATCTGGTGCTATAGCGGCTATAACTTCGAGAAGGACATGCTGACGGGCAACCTCGGCCCTTGGGAAATCACCGAAGAAATGCTGTCCTACATTGATGTGCTGATTGATGGTGAATTTAAGCTGGAGCTGAAGAACCCCAACCTGCGCTTCCGTGGCAGTGCCAATCAGCGCGTTATCAACGTGCAGGAATCCATGAAGCAGGATGCCATTATATCGTGGGATGATGGCGAAGGCCTGATACTTTAAGTTAATATGAACATAAAAAAGCGATTGCTGTGAGCTTTAGGCTCATATGCAATCGCTTTTCTTGTGACTATTTTGTTTGCGGGCAGCTAGACTTACCAGCTTCTCGACGAACCG
>JAIHZV010000146.1 GCA_022718015.1 Phascolarctobacterium sp.
CCAATAGCAGCAGCGAAAACGCCAGCGTCAGCTTTGCCAGCAGACGGCTTACAAAACGAAAGTCCATAATTAATCGCCCCGTCCCTCAAAAAGAGGCACTGTCTTCTTCGAAAATTCACTCTTGATAAAGAGAATAACGCGGTCGTTGGCGTGCAGCACCGTATTACCATTAGGAATATAGGCCTCGTTGTCACGCACAATCGCACACAGCAGACATTCCGGCGGCAGGTCCATATCCTTCAGCGCCATGCCGTCAACATAACTGCCAGCACCGACGATAATCTCCAGCGCCTCTGCCTGCGCACCCTCCAGCAGCGATACTGAAACAATACCGCCCTTACGCACAAAGCGCAGCACCTCGCCCGCACTCAGCAGACGAGAGGAAAGTACGATGTCCACGCCAACCTTTTCCATCAGCTCGATATATTCGTTACGCGCAACACGTACAATCGTCTTGCGAGCACCCAAATGCTTAGCCAGCTGTGCCAGCAAAAGGTTCAGCTTGTCGTCCTCCGTCAGGCAGATAACAACATCTGCCTCGGAAACGCCCTCCTCTATCAAAAGGTCGATATCTGTACCGTCGCCGCAAAGCACCAGACCACGCTTAAGCTTGGCCGCCAGCAGCTGACAGCGCTCCTTATCCTTTTCGATAACCTTAACCTGAATACCCTGCTTCTCCAGCATCGGTGCCAGGAAGCGGCCTGTACGGCCTGCGCCGATAATCAGCACCCTCTCCAGCTTTTCATAGGTGTTCGAGAAGGAATTTTCAAAATCACGAATCGCCTCACGCTTGCCTACAAAGTACACGTTATCGCCGGGGATAACATAATCATTACCATGAGGAATAATCATCTGGTGGCGGCGGAAAACCATAGCCATCAGAATATCCTTCGGAATATGCAAATCCTTCAGCGGAATATTAGCGATAGGCGAATTCTCCTTCACCTTAGCCTCGAACATACGCACACGACCTTCTGCAAAATCGTCTACATTCAAGGCAGCAGGTGTCATGAGAATATGATCTATTTCTGCTGCTGTAATACGCTCAGGATTGATAACAAGATCAATCTTCATATCCTTATTCAGCATTTCCGGTGCATGAATAGCATATTCAACATTACGAATGCGGGCAACGGTATGCTTAATGCCATGGTTCTTCGCCATCAGACAAGTAACCATGTTGACCTCATCGCTGTCCGTGCAGGCAATCAGTACGTCGGCATCACTAACATCAGGGTCAGCGAACGTCGTCGGGCTGCAGGAATTGCCTTCAATCGCCAAAACGTCCAGCGTATTCTGGATAACATCCTTACGCTTAGCGTCCAGCTCCACAACAACCACATCAAACTGATCCTCAGCGAGCAACTGAGCAATACTAAAGCCCAGCTTGCCTGCGCCAGCTATAACAATACGCATTTTATGATACGCTCCTTTTATAAATTACTCTTTTAAGGCTGATACATATTATAACACAAAGCAAGCAAAGAAAATAGCTTTGTCAGGCTAAAGAAATTAAATAAAAAGAGGCTATTACACTATCAAACACCTTTACTGTCTCGCTTACACTTAACAGAGGTATCCCCCAGTAAAATAGCCCCCATTTTATATAGAATATATTATTTTTGCAGATTCTTCGCATTACCCGGCTTAATCTTGCTTTCAGTACCGCTCAGCAAACGCTGGATATTCTCCTTATGACGCAGCACAACAAAGAAGGCGGCTATCGCTGAGAAAATCACGTAAGCCAAAGGATACTCCATATACCACGCCAAAAATGGTGTCACAATGGCAGCAACAATGGAGCCAAGCGAAACATAACGCGTTGCCAGCACCAGCACCAGCCACACACCAAAGCTGCACGGTGCAGCCTTCGGCATGAGGAAAACCAGCAGGCCCAGAGCAGTAGCAACCCCCTTGCCGCCCTTGAAACCCAAGAATACAGAATAGTTATGACCTAACAGCGCACCCAATGCCGTCACAACATCCAGCACAGGGTTATGAAAATATGCGCTCACCAGCCACACAGCCAAAATACCCTTGAAAGCATCGGCAAGCAGAACCATGACAGCAGTCTTCGGGCCGACAGTACGGAAAACGTTTGTCGTACCGATATTCTTGCTGCCGTAATTACGGATATCAATACCATGCAGAGCCTGCACAATCCATAAGCCGCTCGGAATCGAGCCGCACAG
The DNA here is from genome assembly GCA_022718015.1 of Phascolarctobacterium sp. Lineage (GTDB taxonomy): Bacteria > Bacillota > Negativicutes > Acidaminococcales > Acidaminococcaceae > Phascolarctobacterium_A. Next base: position 2,193 of record JAIHZV010000146.1, read on the forward strand.
ATGACCAAGCACAAAGCCCAGCACAAAATGGAATATACCCACCTCATTAAACATTAACAATCACCTGACTTTTTATTCGTCTTCGTTTTTACCACGAATAATCATTTTGATTGGCGTACCCTCGAAGCCAAAGGACTCACGCAGCTTGTTTTCCAGATAACGCTCATAGGAGAAGTGCATAATCTCCGGCTCGTTGACAAAGATAACGAAGGTAGGCGGCTTGATTTTTACCTGAGTTACATAGAGAATCTTCAGGCGCTTGCCCTTCTCTGTCGGCGGCGGGTTGATAGCCACTGCATCCTCGATAACCTGATTAAGAATGCTGGTGGAAATGCGCATAGCGTTCTGCTCAGCAACGTAGGAAATAACCTCCGGCAAGCGGTGAATACGCTGCTTAGTTACGGCAGAAACAAATACAACAGGTGCGTATTGCAGGAATACCAGCTCCTTGCGCAGCGTTTCCGTATAACGCAGAGTCGAGGTGTTATCCTTTTCATACAAATCCCACTTGTTGACAACGAGGATTACAGCCTTGCCCGCTTCATGTGCATAGCCGACAATACGCTTATCCTGCTCCGTAACGCCCTCTACGGCATCGAAAACCATCAGCACAACGTCACTGCGGTCAACAGCACGCAAAGAACGCATAACACTGTATTTTTCAATCGGCTCGTCAACCTTAGCCTTACGGCGCATACCAGCGGTATCAATAAACAGATACTTCTGGCCATCGCGTACTACCGGAGTATCAATAGCGTCACGCGTAGTACCGGCAACGTCGCTGACAATAGAACGCTCCTCGCCTACGAGAGCATTGAAGATAGAAGACTTGCCAACGTTCGGACGGCCAATCAGGGCAACCTTGATTTCGTCCTCCTCGTCCAAATCGCCTGCTGCACTGTTATCAGGGAATTTAGCAACGACTGCATCAAGCAGGTCGCCCAGTCCCAGATGGTTAGAAGCAGAAACAGCAATCGGATCACCAATGCCCAGATTATAGAACTCATAGGTATTCATCTCCTGCTTCGGAGAATCAGACTTATTAATTGCCAAAACAATAGGCTTCTTAGACTGGCGCAGCAGACGCGCAACATCAGCATCCTCAGTAGTAATGCCTGCACGCGCATCGCAGACGAACAGAATAACGTCTGCCTCTTTAATCGCAATCTGTGCCTGCTGACGAATAGAAACAGCAATAGCATCAGCATTCATGATTTCGATACCGCCGGTATCAACCATCATAAACTCGTGATCCAGCCATTCAGCCGTAGCATACAAACGGTCGCGGGTAACACCCGGCGTGTCCTCAACAATAGAAATCCTGCTATTGGCAAAAATATTGAACAAAGTCGATTTGCCAACATTAGGACGTCCAACTATAGCAACAATAGGTTTAGCCATAATCAAATCTCCTTAATCATAATATAAATTTCGATTTTTATCTATCAAGTTTGTGTAAAATTGTTTTTTGCTTTATTCAAATGTGCGTTAGAGTGCTTCAGATGCGAGGAAAAGCGACGAAGGCGTACTACAGGTACGCCTAGGAGCTTTTCTGAAGCAGATGGAGTGCTATAACGCACATTATCAGTGGTCAATGCCATTGCGAGAGCTTACTCCCCTATGGAAATAATGCTTAACCTCGCTCATATCCGTAACAAGGTCAGCAATTTTTATAAGCTCTTCCGGTGCGCCTCTGCCTGTAGTAATAATTTCTACAGCTCCTTTGTGCTCACGCAGAAAGCTTACAACTTCACTTGTCGGCAGCATGCTCGTTGCCAGCACAATGTTCAGCTCATCAAGAATAATGATGTCTGCCTCACGCGCAGCAATCGACCTTTTCGCCTGCTCCCAGCCGTCACGGCACATCCTTAAATCTACCGGATCAGGATCGCGGAAATTAACAAAGGCGTCACGACCTACCTGACGCAGCGTAAACCACGGCAGATTTTGTACAGCTCTCGCCTCACCATAATCC
>JAIHZV010000147.1 GCA_022718015.1 Phascolarctobacterium sp.
ATATAATACCATCATGTTCCGTTATTGTCAACACCTTTTTTGTAACTTTTTTAACGTTTTTTCGTGATACACGTGGACTAGTTGGCAAAAGGAGCATTATGTATACAAGCTTTGAACAGGGTAATTTTTTTGTAAAAAATCTCCAAAAAACTGCTGAATTTATGCTTGCAGCCAGCGTTTTTCCCACTTATTTCTGTTTTTCTCTAAAATATTCTTTGAACAATTACGATAAAATATGACAATGCTCTCCGAAAATGCTATAATAGAGTGACGCGTAAATTCATCAGCGATGAATTTCTCAAAATCAATTTAATGAAGAAGAGGTAGAAAATGTTTAAAGTACTAAAATTTCTAGTCATCAGTGTTGTTTGCCTCATTATTATGGGTGCATCAGTGCTTTATGGCTTCTCAAGTCTGTTTGCACCTCCTAATATGGATGAAACGCTGATTCCGGACGCTGCTTCTCAATTCTATGATATTAATGGTAATGCCATTTATACGACTCTTTCAGAGGAACGTCGTATTCCTGTTTCCATTGATAAGATTCCCAAGCATACGCAGCGTGCATTTATTGCTATAGAAGACAACCGCTTCTATGAGCATGGCGGCATCGACTATCGTGGTACAGCGCGCGCCCTTGTCTCCACCTTGAGTGGCAGCGAGGTTCAGGGCGGCAGTACGATTACCCAGCAGCTCGCCAAAAATGCCTTCCTTACTCAGGAGCGCTCTATTGTCCGTAAGATTAAGGAAGCCTTTATTGCTAAGGAACTGGAGCACAAATACACGAAGGATGAAATCCTCACCATGTATTTGAACCGTATTTATTTCGGTCAGGGTGCTTACGGCATTGAAAGTGCTTCCCAATATTACTTTGGCAAGCATGTGCAGGATTTGACTATTGCTGAATCTGCAACGCTGGCAGCTATTCCCAAAAGCCCGAACTACTTCAATCCCTTTGAAAACCCCAAGAAAAGCAAAACTCGTCAAGAGCTGGTTATTGACCAGATGGTGAAATATGGCTTCATTTCTGCGGAAGACGGCGCTAAAGCCAAAGCAGAAAAAATCGCTTATAACACCTCGCATAAGCAGAAATATGATCCGCGTTCCTATTTCTTTGATATGATCACCCAAAAGGTTATTGAAGAGGTTGGTGCAGATGCCCTCTATAAGGGCGGCCTGAAAATCTACACCACGCTTGACCCTGATATGCAGAAGGCTGCAGAAAACGCTATGCGTCACCTTCCCTCCTATTATAAGGATGAGAACGGCCTGACTCAGCCGCAGCTGGCACTGGCTGCTATTGATCCCAAAACCGGCTATGTCAAGGCTATGCTTGGCGGCCGCGGACTGGACAAGTTCAACCGCGCAACGCTCGCTGTACGTCAGCCTGGCTCTGCCTTCAAGCCATTCGTTTATCTGACAGCTATGCAAAACGGCTTCTCTCCGGCCAGCGTTATCGAGGATAAGGAAGAGGAATTCTCTCCTGGCTGGAAGCCGCAGAACTCCGACCGTGCATGGCATGGCAAGGTCAGCCTGCGTACTGCTCTCGTCCGCTCGATAAACGTGCCGACCGTCAAGCTCGCACGTGAGGTTGGCGTAAGCAAGATTATCGACAACGCTGAAAAAATGGGTATCTCTACGCTCGTAGATTCCGGTGCCTACAGCGATGCTAACCTAGCAATGTCCCTTGGCGGTCTGAGCAAGGGCGTCAATCCCTTAGAAATGGCCGCAGCCTATGGCGTACTCGCCAGCAACGGCATTTATCACAAGCCTGTAGCTCTGCTGAAAATTGTTGACCGTGAGGGCAAGGTGCTTTACGAAGCTAAAACTGAATCCAAGCGCGTTGTTGATGCAGAGTCCGCTTATCTGACCACCAACATGCTGCAGGATGTTCTTATCAGCGGCACTGCTGGCGGCATGGGTATCGGTCGTCCGGCAGCAGGCAAAACCGGTACCACCGACACCTATATTGATGCCTGGTTCGTCGGTTATACGCCTGACCTGTGTACCGCAGTCTGGGTTGGCGATGATAACAACAAGTCTATGAACCGTATGTATGGCAGCGGTGCTCCGCTTTCCATCTGGCATGACTTCATGATTAATGCGTTGGCCTCTACTCCGCGCAGCAGCTTTACCAATCCTGGCGTAGCCGTTCCTGCTGAACCGGAAATCAAGCAGGACGAAGACGACAAAGACAAGGATAAAGATAAGGACAAAGACAAGGACGGCAAGGATAAAGACCAAAAGGCCGCAACTGACAACAAGCAAAACGCTTCTGTCGACCAGCAGCCTACAGTCAGCAACCAGCCTCAGACTACAAAAAAACGTAGCAGCATGAAGGACCGCGTCAATGAAATTATGGGCAAACCGGTTGTCAGCAACCAGCCCACCCCGCGTAACTAAATAATGCTTTTGACAGAGCTGTCGCCTAGCGATGGCTCTGTTTTTTTGTATTTCAGCTGTTTCTCCGTGTATACAGTATGCAAAACCCTCGTTTTATGTTATAATAAATAAAAGTTACTTTGATATTGACTTTATATGCTTATAAAGGAGAATGACATGGATAAACACAATGTAAAGATAGTAGAAACTGTTCTGCGCGACGGTCACCAGTCTCTTGCTGCGACCAGAATGCGTATTAGCGATATGCTGCCTGCTCTTGAAAGACTTGATAACGCTGGTTATTATGCTCTTGAAGCCTGGGGTGGCGCCACCTTTGACTCCTGCCTGCGCTTCTTGAATGAAGACCCGTGGGAGCGCCTGCGCACACTCAAAAAGCATCTGCGCAAAACCCCTATTCAGATGCTGCTGCGCGGCCAGAATATCCTCGGCTATAATCATTACGCTGACGACGTAGTCCGCGAGTTTGTCAACCGCTCTGTAGCGAACGGCGTTTCCATCATCCGTATCTTTGACGCGCTCAACGATACGCGCAACCTGGAATGCGCTATGCGTGCTGCCAAGGAAGCAGGCGCACATGTGCAAGGCTGCATCGTCTACACCATCAGCCCCTATCATCAGGATAAGGACTTCGTCAAACTGGGCAAGGAGCTGGCAGATATGGGCGCTGATTCCATCTGCATTAAGGATATGGCCGGCCTGCTGCGTCCCTACGCTGCCGAAAGCCTGATTCGCAGCCTCAAGGCAGAGCTCGACCTGCCTATCAACCTGCATACGCACTTCACCAGCGGCATGGGCGACATGACCTACCTCAAGGCTATCGAGGCTGGCGCAGATATTGTCGACACTGCGCTCTCCCCCTTTGCCGAATCCACCAGCCAGCCCTGCACAGAAGCGCTTGTGGCAACGCTGGAGGGCACTCCCTATGACACCGGTCTCAAGCTCACGGAGCTTAACGACCTGGCTGACTACTTCAAGGACGTGCGTAAAAACCTTATTCAGGACTTCAACCTGAACCCCAACATTCCTATTGACCCCAAGGTGCTCACCTTCCAGATTCCTGGCGGCATGCTCTCCAACCTGCTCAACCAGATGAAGGAGATGGGCGTAGCCGATAAATATCCGCAGCTGCTCGAGGAAATGCCGCGCGTCCGCGCTGAGCTTGGCTATCCGCCGCTCGTAACCCCGACCAGCCAGATTGTCGGCTCGATGGCCGTTTTAAACGTTGCGCTTGGCCGCTATAAAATGATTCCCCGCGAGGTGAAGGACCTCATCCTTGGCAAATATGGCCGCACTCCGGGACCGGTTGACGAAGAGGTTAAGAAGCTCGCCATCGGCTCTGCACCGCAGATTGACCACCGTCCTGCCGATGACATTCCGCCGCAAATGAAAAAGCTGCGCGAAAAGCTGGCCGAGGAAGGCTTCCCGAACGCTCCAGTCGAGGACGTTTTAAGCTATGCCTCCTTCCCCGAAGTGACGCTCAACTTCCTGCGCCACAGCAACATCAGCTTCAAATTCCGCGATTTATAAACAGCATAAAGAAAGCCCCGATTTCTACATCTCGTAAAAATCGGGGTTATTTTTATTGCACGTCGTCTAAGCTTTCCTCGTGCAGCTCTTCCTGTATTTTTTGCGCATCATGCAAAAGACGTATGCCTACACGCACAATGCGCATCTTGGCAATCTCCTCAACAGTGAACACTGCCGCCTC
>JAIHZV010000148.1 GCA_022718015.1 Phascolarctobacterium sp.
ATCTGGAGCACTTCAAGACGGCGGCGCTTCAGGTGATCTATGAGTTCATTTCCTCGCTTCGGCAGCTGCGTGAGCAGCTGGACGTAAAGGCAATGAATGAGGCTGCGCAGCTGCTTTTGGGCACGCATGATTTCAGCGCCTTTCGTAGTACGGGCAGCGTCGACAGCTCGCCGATCAAGACGATTTATGCGGCACAGTGGCAGCAGCGCGGCGAAGAGATTATCTTCCGCATCAGCGGCGATGGCTTCTTGTATCATATGGTGCGTAACCTTGTCTGGTCGCTCGTGCAGGTCGGCCTTGGCAGACGCAGCAGCGACGATTTTGCCGCGGAGCTGGAGGCGCAGCGCTGCGAATTTTTAAATGAGCCGGCGCCGGCGCAGGGACTTTATTTGGCGCAGGTAGGGTACAACGAATATCCGCTGGCGTGATTTAAGCTCGTAGAATACAATTACAGGTGGAATTTGTAAATTTTTTACATTCTTACGCAAAAATCGCTTGACTTTAATCTTGCATTTGCGTATAATATATCTACGTGATTTTCCGCTTGATTTCACTAGCCCCGAAATACGGTGAGAAGATCGCAACGAACTGTATCTATTGGAAAATATCTAGGAGGGACATAAGCGATGAAATCTTTTATGGCTAATCCGTCTAACATCGAACGCAAATGGTTCGTTGTTGACGCAGCTGATAAAACTCTGGGCCGCCTGGCTGCAGAGGTTGCAAAAGTCCTGCGCGGTAAACATAAACCGACCTTTACCCCGCATATGGACACCGGTGATCACGTAATCATTATCAATGCAGATAAGGTTGTTCTGACCGGCAAAAAACTGACTCAAAAAATCTATTTCCGTCATTCCGGTTATCTCGGTGGCGACAGCTATGTAAAAGCTGGCGACATGCTGAAAAATAACCCTGTAAGAATGGTAGAGCTCGCTGTTAAAGGCATGATTCCGCACAACAGCCTCGGCGCTCAAACTTTCTCCAAGCTTCATGTATATGCTGGCAGCGAACATCCGCATGCAGCTCAAAAGCCTGAAGTAATGGAAATCAACGTTAAATAATATCCGGGAGGGAACATATAAATGGCAGTAGTTACTTATAACGCAACTGGTCGTCGTAAATCTTCTGTTGCTCGCGTTCGCCTGGTTCCGGGTGAAGGCAACATCGTAATCAACGATCGTGAATTAAATCAATATTTCGGTCTGAAAACCTTAGAGCTGATTGTTAACCAACCGCTCGAAATCACCGAAACCAAAGGCAAATATGACGTACTCGTTAACGTAAACGGCGGCGGCATTTCCGGCCAAGCTGGTGCTATCCGTCACGGCATTGCTCGCGCTCTGCTGAAGGTTGACGCTGAATTCCGTCCTGCTCTGAAAAAAGCAGGCTTCCTGACTCGCGATCCGCGCGAAAAAGAACGTCGTAAATACGGCTTGAAGAAAGCTCGTAAAGCTAGCCAGTTCTCCAAACGTTAATTTTTGGATTTACTGTCCAGCACCAATCACAAACACAAATCGCACAAATTACTCCGCAGCTGTTTGGCTGCGGAGTTTTTGTATCTGAGTATAGGAAAACTTGGGAAAAACGTAGGTTTTATGGTACAATATAAGTAAAGAGGATCTATTGGAAAAATATTACGACTTACAGAAAGGAAAATTATCATGGGAACATATTTGAACGTGGATACAAGCTCTTTTGAGAGTTTACGAAATACTGAGTATATTGATAAGTCTATGCTGATTTCCTATTTTAATTCCTGTCTTGATACGACTAATAGGTTACTATGTGTAAGCAGGCCAAGGCGTTTTGGTAAAACATCGAGCATTAAAATGTTGGCAGCATATTACAATAGGGATATTGACAGCCATGCTTTGTTTAATGATTTATTGATTGCGAAAGACAAGAGTTATGAGATGTATATCAATAAATATAATACAATTTTTATTGATGTATCGGAATTTATTGTTACAGCAGAACAAAATGAAAACGTTGTCGATAACATTCAAAAAAAGATTTGTGCCGAGCTTGCAGCTAATTTTCCGAACGTGACTAATACACAAAAGCTTTTTGATGTACTGAAAGAGATACGTGATATAACCGGAAATAAATTTATTGTGCTTATAGATGAGTGGGACGCAATTTTTAGAGAACGCTCTTCGGAGATTGAATTGCAAAATCAGTATATTGCTATGCTAAGAGGTTTGTTCAAAAGCTCTATCACAGACAGAGTTATAGCAGGTGCTTATCTTACTGGCATTTTGCCGATAAAAAAGTATGGAACGCAGTCTGCCTTGAATAACTTCAACGAGTTCACGATGCTTAATCCAGAGCCGTTAAGCGAATTTATTGGCTTTACTGAGGAGGAAGTTCAGAATTTATGCTTGATGCATAATGTAAATTTTTCTGAAATGCAGCGATGGTATGATGGTTACGTATTTGGTAATACGCATATTTATAACCCGAAGTCTGTGTTAAGTGCATTACAGAGGAAGCTGTTTGAAAGCTATTGGACTGAAACAGAAACTTATCTGAGCCTGAAAAAGTATATTGATATGAATTTCGATGGGCTTAAGGACAGTATTTTGATAATGGTTAATGGTGGTCGCTGTGAAATAAAAACGCGCACCTTTCAAAACGATATGTTGAATATAAAAAGCCGAGATGATGTTTTAACATTGCTTGTGCATTTAGGATATCTTGCGTTTGACAGGGTGACGAAGGAAGTTTATATTCCTAATGAAGAAATTTTTGAGGAATTTAAAAATGCGTTAGATAGCAAAGCCTGGATAGTTGTCCAAAAAGCGTTGGAAGAATCGGAGCTGCTTTTACAAGCAACCTTGGCAGGTAATGCTACTAAAGTTGCTGAGATTATCAGCAGAGAGCATTTGCGCAGTGCATCAGTTATTAAGTATAATGATGAAAATGCACTGGCGAGCGTTTTGTCAATAGCTTATTACAGTGCTAAAAAGGATTATTATATTTTTCGTGAACTACCCACAGGAAAAGGTTTTGCAGATTTAGTATTTTTGCCAAGAACTGATCTGATGTTGCCCGCGTTAATAGTGGAATTGAAATGGGATAAGTCAGCACAATCTGCGATTAAGCAGATAAGAGCTAAGCAATATACTGAAGCTTTAGCTGACTATGCAGGCAAGGTGCTTTTGGTGGGAATCAATTATGATAAAGTGACGAAAGAGCATAAATGCGTAATTGAGCAGTGGAACCGAAATTAGTTCATTATAATCGCACAAATTACTCCGCAGCTTTTTGGTTGCGGAGTTTTTGTAGTGCGCTCTATTCTCCTGCGTCTGTACCGCCCGTTTCGCTATAGTTACTTCGCGGTAACTAGAATACATGAAAGTGCGTACTTTACAAGCAGCGCTTTTGGTAATATTATAAGGGAGGATGATGTGCATACATCACAAGGAGGTTAATAGCTTATGAAACAAGAAACTTTGAATTTTGTAAAAGAACAAACCGCAGCTTTGATTGCTGCTCCGAGCTGCAGCGCTGAAGCAAAGGCTGTTGCTGAAAAATGGCTGGCTGCTGTAGGCACTGCTGAGGAGGCAGAGGCGACGAAGGCTTACGTTGCCGAGCTGGAGGCAGACATTATGCCGATTGATGGCTTGATTGCTTTTGCTGGCTCTGAGGCCGGCGTTGGCGTGTTTGGTGCAGAGCTGGCTAAAAATATTCTTGCTCATGCAGAAGAAATCAAGGCAGCAGGCGCTGAATATTGCGACTGCCCGGCTTGCGCAGCCTGCAAGGCAATTCTGGATAAAAAGGCTGAGCTGCTGTAAGCGTTCTAATTAAAAAACCAACTACCCGTGTCTTGCGAAAGTGAGACGCGGGCTTTTTTACATTATTGTAATACTATCGCTTGTAATAGTGTTATAATAATGCTATAATAGCAATTAGAAAGGGGCTGATAGTATGGCATTAGCAACTATTACTGCAAGAGTTAATGAAGCCGATAAGATTCAGTTTGATAAATTTTGTAATCATGTTGGCATTAATACGTCCACGGCTATAAATATTTTTGTTAAAGCTGTTTTGCGTGAAAAACGTATTCCGTTTGAAATTTC
>JAIHZV010000149.1 GCA_022718015.1 Phascolarctobacterium sp.
TCTATAGATATTGCAGAAGAAATGGGTTTTACCAAGGCCAGCGTCAGCCGCGCCATGAGCATCCTAAAGCGCGATAACTATATCATCATGGAGCCTGACGGACGCATCCTGCTGACTAAGGACGGTCAGAAAAAAGCCGCAGCTGTTTACGACCGCCATGTAACGCTCACTCGCTTTATCAACGAAATCCTGCATGTTGATGAAGCTATTGCCGAAAAGGATGCCTGCCGCATCGAGCACATCATCAGTCCCGAAACCTTTGCCGGTATCAAGGCTATGCTGAAAAAATAACCTTTATCTATGCTTTCAGGAGGTCTGCTATGAAAAAGCTTCTCGCGTTTATGCTCACATTCATTATGCTGCTCTGCGTCAGCGTTTCCTGCTTTGCTAACAAGCCCTATACGCATCCCGAATATAAATTCAGCGCCATAAAAGAGATTCATATTACCCAGATTGAAAATCTGGAAGGCGAGCCCTCACGCTATTTCCACGTTGATGAAAACGCAGACAACAAGGTGCTTGCTGCTATTTTGCAAGCTGCAGGCAAGCAAAAGCTAATTGTTACGGACGAAACCGCAAATCCTCTGCCGGAATACAACAAAGACCAAAGCGTCCGTCCCAATTACGCGCCGAAGGAGGTTGAGCTGCGCGTAACTATTAACCATTTCGGTTATAGAACAGTTCGCGTCCCAGGTCACTTCGAGGATTATACGACAAAAGAAACTCATTATTACTATGATAAAGAAGGTCATCGCCAGTCCTGGACGGAGGACGTTGTCCGCCAGCGCTGGATTCCGGAGTCTACCTATCCGCATGCCTATATGAGTATTATCTACAACTTCTATGATTTAAAAAACGGTACTCTTGTTGCATCCTTCAGTGACAACCGCAACCGCGATTATGAAAACGACCCGGCAGACGGAATGCTTGGCCGCTCTGTAAAGGACTGCTTCAACAAAATCTTTAAAAAATAACTATCCATAAAAGAAATTAATGCTTGTGCAAAGCTTCGTCCAGAAGAATATTTTGGTCAAACTGCGCACAAGTATTTTTTTATGCCAAAATATAATAGGAAATCGTATTATTACCCTTGACATGTCATATAGACGTGATATAATACAAAGAAATAGGGTAGTTAAAAACCCTATCGTATTTTCGATGATTATGAATATCAAAGGAGTGCTTTAAACATGAAAAGCTTGAAAAAATTTGCTGCTGCATCTATGACCTGCGCTGCACTGTTGGGCTTTGCCGCTACTTCCCACGCTGCATATCAACTGAACGACGAAGTTAAGGACGCTACCCCGGCTCTGCTGATGGCATCCCAAGTCGGTGTAAAAACTAATGTAAATCCTGCTTTGGCTAACCTGCCGGACAAAGATGCTATCGTAGTAATGAGCTTCGGTACCACCTTCAAAGATAGCCGTGAAAAAACCATCAACCCGACCGTTGAAGCTATCAAAGCTGCTCATCCTGGCGTAAAGGTTGTTACCGCATATACCTCTCATATCATTATTGACCGCGTAAAAGCTAACGAAGGCATCACTATTCCGACTCCGGAAGAAGCTTTAGCTCAACTGAAAGCAGAAGGCTATACCCGTATCGCTCTGACCTCTCTGGACATCATTCCTGGCATGGAATATGCTTATAAAGATGCTGTTTACAACCTGCATAAAAACGACTTCAAAAAAATGACCTTCGGTACTCCGCTGATGTACTGGCAAGGCCAAGAAGGTCAAGCTGACGATATTACCGAAACCATGAAGGCTCTGTCCACCCAGTTCCCGAAAACTGGCAAAAAAGACGCTATCCTGATTATGGCTCACGGTACTCCGCATCCGTCCAACGCTTACTATGCAGTAATGCAAGACCGCCTGAATGAGCTTGGCTACACCAACGCTTACATCTTCTCCGTAGAAGGCTGGCCGCATCTGGACACCGTTGTTCCGCAGCTGAAAGCTAAAGGCATTAAAAATGTAACCATGATGCCGCTGATGATGGTTGCTGGCGACCATGCTAACAACGATATGGCTGGTGACGAGCCTGATTCCTTCAAGTCTCAACTGTTAGCAGAAGGCTTCAAAGTAAGCACCTACATCCATGGTCTGGGTGAAAATGCTGCAGTGCAAAAACTCTTCGTTGAAAGAGCAAACGACTCTTGGGACGCTCTGCAAGCTAAATAATTCCAGCTTTCTCGATCATACTTTCTAATAAAAATACTCTCCGCCTCATCTTGAGCACGGAGAGTATTTTATGTTAAACTTACTTGTAAACTAAAAAACGAGGTGCCAAAAATGGACAACAAAAAAGCTATGGTGGTTATCAGCTTTGGTTCCACCTTTGACGAAACCCGTACTCATGACATCGGCGGTATTGAGCAGGCGCTTGCCGCTGCCTTTCCTGCCTATGACCATTTCCGCGCATTTACTTCGGTAATTATCCGCAAACGTCTTGCTGAACGCGGCATCAAAATTGATGACACCGAAACCGTGCTGAAAAAGCTGCAAGAAAAAGGCTATGAGGAGGTTATTCTTCAGCCTACGCATCTTCTGCATGGTGAAGAATTTGAGCAAAAGGTACTGAGCCTGCAAGAAAAATACGCCCATGCCTTCAAAAAAATCCGCATCAGCCATCCTTTAATCGACAGTGATGATGATTTCAGCCTGGCCGCTTCTGCCATCGCCGCTCAAGTACCCACGCTCGCAGACGACGAGGGTGTTGTCTTTATGGGCCATGGTACACCGCGTAATAACAATAAGGCGCATGGCTATACCTATGTCAAGCTGCAAGAGATTTTCGACAAGATGGGCTTCCCCGCTATCGTCGGCACCGTCGAAGAGGAGGATACTCCAAATCTTGAAGCCGTGCTGGAAAAGCTCAAGGAGCGCGGCTATAAGCATGTACATATGTACCCGCTGATGGTAGTTGCCGGCGACCATGCCAATAACGATATGTACGGTGACGAGGACGACAGCTGGAAGACGCAGATCGAAGCTCTCGGCATCAAGACCACCGGTCACCTCTGCGGTCTTGGTCGTGCAAAGTCAATTCAAGCGCTTTATGTGCAGCATGTACTGCGTGCACTGTCTATTTAAACTAGACATTTTTTAGTTAAAAAACCTGTATCCTTCTCAAAGTGTAAAGAAGTATACAGGTTTTTTTGTTGCTTCTGCTTCTTTTCGTATGATATAATTGAATTACCAAAATTTTTTGTGCAACATTTTCAAGGAAGAAAGGATGATGCAAATGGGTATTACAATTTCTGCACTGGTAACTTTTTGGGTGGGTTATCTAATCTACAAAAAGTTTAAACCCCAACCAGTTCTGTTCATGGGTGGCATGATCATGATGTACCTGGCAAGCGTTTTAGGCTATGGTCAGATTCTTGGTGCTAAAGCAACAACTGGTTCTGTTTTCTTCGATGCGTTCGAATTTATTCGCGCAACCTTCAGCTCCAACGTCGGCAAGCTGGGCCTGAACATTATGTCCGTAGGCGCTTTCGCCAAATATATGGATAAAATCGGCGCTTCCCGCTCCCTCGTTCGTCTGACAATCAAACCGCTGATGGCTTTAAAATCGCCTTATCTCGTAATGAGCGGCACCTGGATTGTTGGTATGCTCATCGGTCTGTGCATCAACAGCGCATCTGGTCTGGCTATGCTGCTTATGGTTACCATGTTCCCGATTCTTCTCGGTCTTGGTGTGAGCCGCCTGTCTGCAACCGCAGCAGTTGCTACTACCCTTTGCTTTGACTGGAGTCCTAGTGACACCGGTACTATCCTCTCCGCAGAGACTGCAGGCGTTGATCCTGTATTCTACTGGAGCCATTATCAGGTACCCATCGTTGCCGTTGCCTTCGTTGTTGTCGGCGTACTGCATTACCTGACTCAGAAATACATGGACAAACGCGACGGCCATGTTGTTAAACCTATCGAAGTAGAAAGAGTTCAGGACGAAGCTGATAATGCTCCGACCGCCTACGCAATTCTGCCGATTATTCCGCTGGCGCTGATTCTTTGCTTCAGCTCCCTGTGGATTACCTGGATTAAAATGAACATCGTTATGGCTATGTTTATCGG
>JAIHZV010000150.1 GCA_022718015.1 Phascolarctobacterium sp.
TATCTAAAAAATGCAATTGAAGTAGTAATTTTAATTATAGTATGTATTGTTCTAGAATTTTTTTGGTGATTGAATTGTGAATTATATAACCTATTTTAGTTTTCAGGAAAATGGAGAATTAGATTAAGAAAAGTAAAAAGAGGCTGGGACAAAACTAGCTTCATAAACAAAGGAAAGGTGCGAATTTGAGTATTTTCTCAAATTCGCACCTTTTTACTTGCAAAACGACATGGAATAAATTTCTAGCGAATGCTTTACATTTGTGCTGGTAAATATTAGAATTAGCTTAACGAAAGTAGCGGAGGTAAAATCTTTAGCTAAACTTGCTGACAATATCATGTTTGGCGCACTGCATGGAACAATAGCTTGACTGTTAGAAGCGTTACTTGCTTTAATGCAATGAAAAAAACAGTAGAGGTTTATCTTGGAAGCATTTGCTTCGTGAAATATTAAAATTGAAATCGGAGGCATCATTATGCAAAAGTTCATTAACAATCCGGAAAATCTGACAAGTGAATTATTAGAAGGTCTTGTGTTATCTAACCCTGACATTATCACCTTGGAGCAGGGTAACCTCATTGTGAACAAAAAATTGGCAGAGGCAGACCGCGTAACCATCGTAACCTTGGGCGGCACTGGCCATGAGCCCGCTATCAGCGGCTTTGTTGGCGAAGGTATGATTGATATTTCTGTTGCTGGCAATATTTTTGCTGCACCTGGACCGCAGGCTTGCGTAGAGGCAATCAAAATGGCAGACAAAGGCCACGGTGTACTCTTTGTTGTGCTGAACCATGCAGGCGATATGCTGACCGGCAATCTGACTATGAAGCAGGTTAAAAAGCTGGGCATCAATGTTGTGAAGGTTGTAACTCAAGAGGACGTTGCTAATGCTCCGCGTGAAAATGCTGAGGACCGTCGTGGTCTGGTTGGCTGCGTGCCTCTGTACAAGGTTGCTGGTGCTGCAGCTGCTGCCGGCAAATCTTTGGAAGAGGTTGCTGCTATTGCACAAAAATTTGCTGACAACATGGCAACCATCGCTGTAGCAACCAAGGGCGCAACTCATCCGGCAACCGGCATGGAAATTGCTCACATCGAAGAAGGCACCATGGAGGTTGGCATGGGCCAGCATGGTGAAGGCGGCGGCGGTACGCAGAAAATGAAATCTGCTGACGAAACTGCAGCTATTATGCTGGACGCTTTGCTGAAGGACCTTGACGTGAAGGCTGGCGAAAAGCTTCTCGTTGTTATCAATGGCTCCGGCGCAACCACTCTTATGGAACAATTGATTGTTTTCCGTGCTTGCCATAAGCTGCTGGCTGAAAAAGGCATCGAGGTTGCTGCCAGCATGGTTGGCGAAATTCTTACGGTACAAGAAACTGCTGGTTTCCAACTGTTCATCGCACGTATGGATGATGAGCTGCTTGGCTACTGGAATGCTCCTTGCCGTACTCCTTACATGAAGAACTAAACACCATGTAAGCTTCTCTTAGATGTGTAACTTTCGATACAGTAAGGCAGCATAAAAACTATTTAAATACTGATTTGTCAAAAATTGTTTACAAATTACTGATAAAAGCATAAAATAATGCTATCTACAAGCTTCACGAAAAAATTTGTAGTATGGAAGGATGGTAAAAATGATTTCTTTGAAAAGCAAAAAATTGAAGGCACTGGCAGCTGGCCTGATGCTTACTCTGGCAATGGGTATTGTCGGCTGTGGTGGTGACGCGAAGGATGGTAAGAAGGCAGAAAAGGTTAATGTAGGTATTGTGCAACTGGTTGAGCACGAAGCACTGGATGCAGCGAACAAGGGCTTTGTTGAAGGCTTGGCTTCTAAGGGCTATAAGGAAGGCCAGAATATTGCTTTCGACAAGCAGAACGCACAGGCAGACCAGTCTAATCTGCAAAATATCGCGCATCGCTTTGTCAACAACAAGGTTGATTTGATTTGTGCAATTGCGACTCCGGCAGCGCAGACTGTAGCGAACGTAACGAGCGATATTCCTATTGTAGCAACTGCTGTTACCGATTATAAGACAGCGAAGCTCGTCAAAGACAACGATAAGCCGGGCACAAATGTTACCGGTACAACTGATATGAACCCTGTAGCAGAGCAGCTTGATTTGCTTACCAAGCTCGTGCCGAATGTTAAAACCATTGGTACTGTTTACTGCTCCAGCGAGGTTAACTCTCAGCTGCAGGTAGAAATCCTCAAAAAAGCAGCTGCTGCGAAGGGCATCACGGTTAAAGAAGCAACTGTTTCTACTGTAAATGATATCCAGCAGGCTGCGCACAGCTTAGTTGGTAGCGTGCAGGCTGTTTATATTCCGACAGACAATGTTCTGGCATCTGCTATTCCGACATTAATCAGCGTAACTGATGAAGCAAAGCTTCCTGTTATCTGCGGCGAGGGCGGCATGGTTAGAGCAGGTGGTCTGGCAACACTGGGCGTTGATTACTACAAGCTGGGCTTCCAGACTGGTGTGATGGCAGCTGATATTCTGAGCGGTAAGGCAAAGCCTGCAGAGATGGCTATTCAGGCACAAAAGGATTTCAAGCCTGTTATTAACATGAAGAGTGCAGCAAAAATCGGTCTGACTGTTCCTGAAGAGCTTCTGAAGGACGCAGAGGTTATTAAATAAGGATTTTTTTACAAGGAGCCTGCTGTTGACTGATGGCAGGCTCTTTTTAACGAAGCAGAAAATAGTAGTATTAGTAGTATTGGAGGATATGGGATATGCTTAGTTTGTTGATACCGACCGTGGCGCAGGGCCTGCTGTGGGCACTGATGGCGCTCGGCGTTTATGTAACCTTCCGCGTGCTGGATATTGCTGACCTGACGGTAGAGGGCAGCTTTCCTTTAGGCGCAGCGACGGCTGCAAGTATGATGGTAGCTGGCTTTGGACCGCTGACAGCTCTGCTGGCGGCTTTTGTCGCAGGCATGCTGGCTGGTGTGGTGACGGGCCTTCTGCATACGAAAATGAAAATACCTGCTCTTTTGGCAGGCATTTTGACGATGATAGCTTTATATTCTGTGAATCTGCGCATCATGGGTAAGGCGAATCTTTCCCTGCTGGGCGTAGACACAACCTTTAAAATTGCCAAGAGTGCGCTTGACCTGTCGATGGCGCAGACGACGCTTGTTGTCGGTCTGGCAGTGACGCTGATTGTGGGCTTCTTTATGTACTGGTTCTTTGGTACGCAGATTGGCGCTGCTATCCGTGCGACCGGCTTTAACCAGCAGATGATCCGTGCGCAGGGCGTTGATACTGATATTACGATTATCTTAGGCCTGCTGCTGAGCAACGGTCTTGTTGCAGTTTCCGGTGCGCTGGTGGCGCAGTCCAACGGCTTCTCCGACGTTGGCATGGGCACAGGCACCATCGTTATCGGCTTGGCCTCTGTTATTATCGGCGAGGTGCTGTTCGGTACGCGCAGCTTTAAAAACTGCCTGATTTCTGTAGTGCTGGGCTCAATTGTTTATCGCATAGTTATTGCTGCTGTTCTGGCAATGGGTATGCCGCCAAACGACCTCAAGCTCTTTACCTCTGTACTGGTGGCATTGGCACTGTCCATGCCGCTGATTAAAGCGAAAATGGGCGGCAGAAAGGCGGTGCGTTAAATGCTGCATGTTGAAAATGTTTCTAAAACCTTCTTCCCGGGAACAATAAATGAAAAAAGAGCGCTGCAGAATCTTTCGCTGCATCTGGCACCCGGAGATTTTGCTACGGTTATCGGCGGCAACGGCGCCGGTAAATCCACAACGCTGAACGCGATCGCCGGAGTTTTCCCCGTCGATAAGGGCAAGATTATTATTGACGGCGAGGATATTACAAAGAAACCAGAGCACAAGCGTGCTAAATATATTGGCCGCGTCTTTCAGGATCCGATGCTGGGTACGGCGGCAGGCATGATGATTGAAGAAAATCTGGCGTTGGCTGCGCGTCGAGGCGAAACGCCCGGTCTTGCCTGGAGTCTGCCGGAGGCACAGCATGAGCGCTTCTATGAGTTGCTCAAGGAGCTGGACCTCGGCCTGGAGGACCGTATGAC
>JAIHZV010000151.1 GCA_022718015.1 Phascolarctobacterium sp.
CCGGTAGCCAGACCAATCTGGTTGCCGTAGGAGCTATAGCCGGCAGCAGCACCGATGGTAATCTTGCGCTGCGGCAGCTTGCCGGGCAGAGTTTCGCTAATCGGCGTGCGCGGATCAGCACTGCCGGTTACGCGCATAGCCTGATATACATAGGAACGGCCGGACAGCGGATCGCGGATTGCGCCGCCCAGGCAGGTTGCAGCACCGCCGAACGGTTCAATTTCCGTCGGATGGTTATGCGTTTCGTTTTTGAACATTACCAGCCACTCTTCCGTTTTGCCGTCGATTTCGATAGGCACAACTATGGAGCAGGCATTGATTTCTTCGGATTGGTCAAGGTCAGCCAGCTTGCCTTCCTTGCGCAGCTTCTTCATGCCGATAACAGCAATATCCATGAGCGTTACAGGGCGCTCAGTATCCTCGCCGTAAACCTCGTCACGAGCAGCCATATATTTGTCATAAGCCTCTTGTACAGGCTGAGTATAAACGCCAGGAACAATATCTACGTCCTCAATCTGCGTCATGAAGGTGGTATGACGGCAGTGGTCAGACCAATAGGTATCCAGCACACGGATTTCGGTAATGGTCGGCTCGCGATGCTCTTCATTGAAATATTTTTGGCACCAGAGCAAATCCTCCAGGCTCATAGCCAAGCCCATGGATTGACGCAGAGCCTCTGCTTCTGTCTCGCTCATGGTCAGGAAACCGGCAACAGCCTTAACCTTCTCCGGCTCCTCGCAGGTGCTGATCAAGGTTTCCGGCTTAGCCTGCTCGGCCTCACGTGCTTCAATCGGGTTGATGCAATAAGCCTTAATCGTGGCAACCTCGTCAGCGCTCAGCTGACCTTCCAGAATATATACCTTAGCAGCAGAAACCATCGGGCGGTCCTTTTGCGTAATCAGCTGAATACATTGTTCAGCAAAATCCTCGCGCTGATCATATTGACCAGGAAGCAGCTCCACAGCAAAGGCAGCCTCGCCTGCAGCCAGCGGCAGCTCCTCTTCTACAACGTTATCAACAGGCGGCTCGGAGAGCACAAGCTGCTTTGCCATAGCGAACTCCTCATCGCTAAGGCCCATAACATCATAACGATTGACAATGCGCATACCGGTAAGATTGCTCATACCCAGGTTATTACGCAAATCTGCCAGCAAGCCATGTGCTTCAACAGCAAAGGCATCCTTCTTTTCCACAAAAAGTCTTTTAATATTACTCATATACACGGCCTCCAATTCAAAATTTTCGAGGTGAATAGTAGCGTTTTCTGTATATATTTTAACACACTTTCTGCATTTATCCAATATCAAACTACGAGAATATCGAACGTTTTTTGTAAATTTGCGCGATAAAGTTCGGGTATTTTGCATTTAGCATACGCCAGACAGTAAATTACAGCCTTTTGTGAAATAATCATATTGCTGCACACAATATCTACTAATATGCTATAATATAGATATTCCCAGTGAAAGCGAGGTCATATAAATGAAGACTCTTATAGCATATTTTTCCCGTACAGGCATTACGAAAAAGCTGGCTGAGGACACCGCCAAGAAAACTGGCGCCGACCTCTTCGCCATCGAACCGGTCAAAAAATATTCCGGCAGCTATCTGCTCTGCGTAGCCGAGGCTAAGCTGGAAAACCTCAAAAACGCGCGTCCTGCTATCGTCAGCAAGCCGCAAAATCTCTCAGAGTACGACACAGTTGTCGTAATGTTTCCCATCTGGTGGTTCACCTGCCCCAATATTATGCTCACCTTCCTCGAAGAAAATGATTTAGCAGGCAAGCGCATCATCCCCGTCTGCACCTATGGCAGCAGCGGCAAGGGCAGCAGTGAAGCAGCAATGCAGAAAGCCTGCCCCCAAGCCAGCTTCACCAGCTGCATCGAAGCAACTGCACTGAAGGACAAGGCAGCAGACGCTATTGCAGAAGCAATCGCTGTTGACTAAAGCCTAAAAGGAAAAAGACTACCGCCCCACCTCAAGCCTCTCGGCTCAAAGGTAGAAAGCGATAGTCTTTTTTATTGGAATCTGCGAGACGGTCTGCACCACATCAGCGCGCCAAAAATCAGCAGCGCTGTAACGCCAAGGCTTACAGGATATACGTACATCAGCCATTGGAAATTGTGCTGTACCGGGAAAACGAAAGCCACCCACAGCATACGCACGCCGCATACGCCGGTTATCGTCAGCAGTGACGGCAGGAACGAAACGCCGAAGCCACGCAGATAGCCGGACATAACGTCGTAGAGCAGGCTAAAGAAATAAGCCGAGAACACGGTAATAACCCTGATATAAGCAAGCGCAACAACCTCAGGATTATCATTGATTAAGGCCAGCAAATCCTTGCCAAAGGCATAAGCAATTATAATACAAAGCACTGTCAGGACAACATCCTCTAAGATACACAGCTTTAATATCTTGCGACAGCGCGCTAGCTGCCTTGCACCATAGTTCTGCCCAACAAACGTCGTGCAGGCCTGTCCGAAGGAGCTGAAAATACTGTAGGCAACAAGCTCTAAAATCAGCGCAGCGCTCGATGCCGCAATGACCATTGTTCCCAAGCTATTAATCGCACCCTGAATAACAACATTCGCCAAAGAAAAAACGGCATTCTGAATGCCTGCCGGAAGGCCTATGCGTATTATCTCGGCAAATGTTGCCCTATCTATGCGCAGCTTTTTCAAATCAAGACAAATCCAATCCTCTCGACGTAAAAGCTTACGCAGGAGTACCAAAGCACTGACGGCATTAGCAAGCACTGTCGCAATCGCAACGCCGGTAACATCAAGCTTAAAGACGCAGACAAAAAGCAAATCCAGAACGATGTTAAAAATACTTGCCAGCAGCAGCGCATATAAAGGCATCTGCGTTTCACCGACGCTGCGGAATATCGCCGCCTGAAAATTGTATAGCAGAATAATGGGCATACCAAAAAGATAAATTTTTAGGTAGCTTATCGCGTTCGGCATAACCTCCGGCGGAATATCCAGCAGTCCCAGAATCGGTTCAGCTATAAACTGCCCCAGTATAGCTACGCAGGCACCTGCCACCAAGGAAAAAAGTACTGCTGTATGCACAGCCTTCTCTACGGCCTCTTTGTCACGCCTGCCAATGGATTGAGCGATAACGACGTTCGAGCCTAAGGCCAGACCAAGCAGCAGGAAGATTATCATTCCCAAAATCGATAAATCTGTTCCTACACCAGCAATAGCCGCCGTTTTGTCGCCATTAGCAAAATTGCCCACGATAACAATATCCGTAGCAATAAAAAACTGCTCTAAAATCGCCGTTGCCGCGACCAGCAGCGAAAAGCTTAATATTTTATCCCAAAGGGAACCATTCAGCATATCCATGCTTCTTTTCATATAAATACCTCCACAAAAGCTGAAACCTATTTTACTACTTTATGACTAGAATAGCAAATACAATTATTCTATATTATATCATAGCTATAAAGCATTCTTAGTCCTGAATCTCAGCACTAAAAAAGCAGATAGGCTATTAACCTATCTGCTAATCTTCGAAGGATATTACAGAACTCTGCAAGCGCCATAATAACGAGCGCCCCAGTAACCAGTGAATGCAGAGGAAACAGTTACACCAGTGCTGGTGCCAGCATGGATAAAGTTACCATTGCCAACGTAGATACCTACATGAGAAGCACCTGCCTCGTAGGTAGTGAAGAAAATCAAATCGCCAGGACGAAGCTGACTCATGGAAATCTGACGACCGGAATAGAACTGGCTATCAGCCATACGCGGAAGATATACGCCTGCTCTTGCAAAAGCATACTGTGTAAAACCAGAGCAGTCAAAGCCATAAGGAGTAGTACCGCCAAATACATATGGAGTACCGATGACACTATAGGCTGCACGCATTACGTTACGTACAACGGAATTGCTACGGTTAGGCGGCATTTCCTTGTTCATCAGCGCTCTATAGGTAGCTGAACCTACGATACCATCAACCTCCAAGCCTCTATCAGTTTGAAAGCTTCTTACAGCATTTTCAGTTTCGGGACCGAAATCCCCATCTATAC
>JAIHZV010000152.1 GCA_022718015.1 Phascolarctobacterium sp.
TAGTCGGTGCTATTTCTGTCTTGAATGCCTTTAGCAATAGCCTCATCCCCTTCTATTTGTTTTTTGTATTTACGCAGTCCGTACAACCTGCATGAAAAAACATGAAGTATACTTACTATGTCCTGCACAAATTCCTCATGCGGTGATAGTTTGTCGTTTTTCACAACCACTATCTCAACATTAAATTTATTGCAGAATTTTTCAAACCAGTCAAAAAGCAAATCTGACGAACCTATCTTTGTGAGATACTAGTATCATTTTTACTTTATTTTCCATGACTTCACCAAGCAGTTGATTCCATTTCTTGCGATTATAGTTTAATCCGCTTCCATAATCACGGATAACTTCATCAACAATTAAACCTTTAGCGTTCACATAGGTTTGTAAAAAGTCAACTTGATTTTCCAAGTCATCAGTTTGATTTCTGGTTAATACTCTGGTATAAATGACAATCTTGCGGGAATCTGCGTCTCTGCCTATCCCCTTGAACTGCAAATATTGGTCGTAAGTATAGTATCTTCGATTAGTCGGGGTCCGGTTTGCTACAAGAGTTTTTTCTCTGTCTCAGCGTTGCAGTGTTTTTACTGTTACGTCGAGCAGTTCGACAAACTATTTTGGCTTATAATTAGTGATATTTGATGTATTCATAGTTTAAGTTCTCCATAAATACATTATATCACTAATATACACTTTTATCTATATAATTGATTACTTAATCTTATCTCCTTCAGAACTTATACTATTATTATAGCACGTTCAGCGCCCACGGCAACACTTATTTAAATGCCTCCGGATAAGCAAGCTGCGCCAGCTCCTCTACAGCCTTCACTGCGTACTGCGAGGTGCTGTACAGATAGTTGTCATGGAACTTCACAACCTCATTGTTCTTCACAGCGTTCATATCCTTATACGTCGGATTCTCCAGAATGCGGCGGCGGAAATCGTCCGGGTCGCCCTTCTTGCTGTAATCCCAGCTCGGCGTAAGGATAATATCAGGATTCAGCTCCAGCATCTTCTCCTCAGAAAGATTGCTCTGATAGGGAATATCCACGCCCTCCAGCGCATTACGCACGCCTGCATAATGGCAGACATCGCTGAATGTGCCCTTCATGCCCAGCGGACCGGTGAAGGACATCGCCAGCACCTTTTTCTGCTTGCCGTCAGAGGCCAGCAGCGCTTTGGCACGGATATCGTCAAGCTTCTTCTGCAAATCATCGGCCATCGCCTTGCCTCTGGCATCCTCGCCAATAGCAGAGCCCAGCTCACGCACAAAATGCAAAATGTCCGTCATATTGTCAGGCGTATGGCACACATAAACCTTCATGCCTGCGCTGCGTAGTCCGCGTACAGGCTCCATGCTGTAATCCGGCACGATTACAAGGTCAGGCTGATACGACAGCACAGCCTCAAGATTAGTGCTTTCAGCTCTGCCCTTAACCTGCTTCACCTTCTCGCCTGCTGCGCAGATGCCCTCGTCATCTGCCAGACGTGATAAAGCAACGAGACGCTCTGTATCTTCGGC
The DNA here is from genome assembly GCA_022718015.1 of Phascolarctobacterium sp. Taxonomy (GTDB): domain Bacteria; phylum Bacillota; class Negativicutes; order Acidaminococcales; family Acidaminococcaceae; genus Phascolarctobacterium_A. The sequence continues at coordinate 1,523 of JAIHZV010000152.1, forward strand.
AAGCAGCTCCAGAAGAATCTCGTCAGTGGACACGTTTAGGCTCACAATGCGCTGCGGCTTTTTGCTAAAGCGCAGCTCCGTGCCCGTCGCATCCTGCACCGTGTACAGCGTCTTGCCGCTGCCATCATCCTTCGCCTGCTCCTGCGGACCGCAACCGGCCAAAAGCAGAACAAATAACACCATAAGCATCAAAAATAGTTTTTTCATCTGCATCCTCACCAAAATTAGTATTTTTTATCACATGCTATAATTATACTTGTTCTGAGAGAATTTTGCAAACGCTAAATCAAACAAAAAGAGACTGCAGTACGATACCCTCTCTGCTCCTTACAGAATGAGCTTATTCGCCGTACTATCGTTAAAAAGTACCACGAATAAGTCGCCCCTGTAAGGGGAGATGTCGCCTTAGGCGACAGAGGGGTATCATTATGCAGCCCCAAAGCTTTTGTTTTATTTCGTAATCAGTTCAACCAGCTTCAGCGTCATCAGGCAGGACTTCTCCACTGCGTCCATCGGCATGAATTCGCAGTTGGAATGGAAGTTATGCGCACCGGTGAAGTAGTTCGGTGTCGGAATGCCTTTAGTAGAGATGAAGGAACCATCAGTACCGCCACGCATAGCGATATCCTTCGGCTCAATCTCCAGCTCCTTCATAGCTTCAAAAATATACTCAACGCATTTTTTGTTATCCTCGGTCAGCGCATCAGCAATGTTGCCGTATACGTCGGTAATGGTCAGCTCAATGCCAGCCTTCGGATTCTTCGCCTGAACATATTCTACAGCATGACGGATGAACTCCTTGCGTGCTTCATACATTTTTTTGTTGTGGTCGCGGATTTTGATATCCAGCTTAGCCTCAGAAGCGTTGGAATGCAGAGCCTGCACCCAGATAAAGCCTTCCGTGCCCTCAGTGTGCTCCGGAGTCTGCATTCTGTCGAAGCAGTTGATGATATCCACAGCCACCAGCGTCGGATTAACGAGAGTGTTCTTAGCAGACATCGGATGAGCAGTTACGCCCTTAATAGTAATGTGAGCGCTGCCTGCGTTAAAGGTTTGGTAAACAACCTCGCCCAGCTCGCAGCAGTCAATGGTATAAGCAAATTCAACGGGGAACTTGCTGAAGTCCATCTTCTTCGCACCGCACAGGCCAACCTCTTCGTCCGGAACGAAGGCAACATAAATCTCGCCATGCGGACGGCCTTCCTTAACCAGGGTTTCCAGCGCAACCATGATATTAGCCACAGCAGCCTTGTTATCTGCGCCCAGCACAGATGTGCCGTCGCTGGTAATCAGGTCGCTGCCAATATATTTGTTCAGCTCAGGATGCTCGCTAACCTTAATGTAGATTTGCTTGTCAGCATTCAGCAGCACATCGCCGCCCTGATAATTCTTCACAAGCTGCGGATGAACCTCAGGAGAAAGGTTTACATCAACAGTATCCATGTGACAAACCCAGCCTACATTCGGCACCGGAGCATGACCGGCAGGCAGATTAGCCGGCAGACGACCGGTCAGCACGCAAAACTCGCTGATTTCCAAATCAACCAGACCCAGCTCAGCTAAATCCTCCTTCAGCAGCTTTGCCATATCCCATTGGCCGGGAGTACTAGGAACAACAGCGCTGCCCTCCTTGCTTTGAGAGGATACAGCTGCATAACGCAGAAAACGTTCAGTCAGACGTTCTTGTAAATTAGACATTTTTTAAGCCTTCTTTCAAAATTACATTACTATTACATCACTCTACGCGGATACACATAATCAGCCTGCAGACCCAGCGGAATATCCAAGCCCCAGAACACGTACAGCATAATCGTCAGCGTAACGAGCAGCGTGATGGTGTACGGCAGCATGAGGGAGCTCAGCGTACCGATACCAGCGCTCTTCACGTACTTCTGGCAGTAGAGAATAATCAGCGGATAGAACGCAAACATCGGGGTTACAACGTTTACCGCAGAGTCGCTTACGCGGAAAGCAACCTGAGTCAGCTCCGGCGCAATGCCAACAGCCATGAGCATCGGTACGAAAATCGGTGCCAGAATAGCCCATTTAGCAGAAGCGGAGGTAATAATCAGGTTCAGCAGCGCAACGAAGATGATGATGCCGAAAACGGTTACCTGCGGCGGCAGAGCCAAAGATTTCAGGAACTCTGCACCGGCAATCGCAATCAGCGCACCCATGTTGGAGGCACCAAACGCATAGAGGAACTGCGCAGCGAAGAAGTAGAATACAATCAGCTGCACCAGAGTCTTGGTGATATCCTCCATCGCCTTGGTTACATCCTTAGGCGATTTAAATTTGCCAACCAGTACGCCGTAGGTCAGGCCGACAGCGCCGGTGAAAACAAACAGCAGCGAAACGATGGATTGCATAATCGGCGCCTTGAAGCTTGCCAGCATGCCCTTGTCATCACGGAAGATGGAATCAGC
>JAIHZV010000153.1 GCA_022718015.1 Phascolarctobacterium sp.
AGTACAGGTCATAATCTTCACCTCCAGATTTTTTCTATAATATACACTATATCCTTACAATACAGTCAAGTTTTTTTCAGTTTGCTGTTTTTGTAACCTTTTATACAGAAAGCAGCGGCTTTTTGCTCTACCTAAAGTATATAGCGGTATATCCTTGCAGTCCTGTAAGAATTCTGCTAAAGTATTATAGTAAACATATAGAGATTGTGGAAAAAGTGCCAGCATCGCTGACGCTTAATCAATAACCTCACGAAAGGTGGAATATATATGTCCTATAATTTTGACGCTGCTGTATCTCCGTTTATTAAAGCACTACCTGCCTCCGGCTTGGCAAAATTCCTTGATATCATGGCCTCCAACCCCAACATCGTACCGCTGAGCGTTGGCGAGCCTGACTTCGACATTCCGCAGGCTGTTAAGGATGCAGAAATTAACAGCATCAGCGAAGGCAAAAGCTGCTACACGCCGACGCTCGGCCTGTTAGAGCTACGCGAGGCCATCGCTGACGACACTTATAAAAACTATGGCGTAAAATATGACCCGAAAACTGAAATCATGGTCACCGTCGGTGTCAGCGAAGCACTGTACACCACCATTACCACGATTATGCATCCCGGCGATGAAATCATTCTGCCCGAGCCCTGCTACGTTGCCAACAAAGCCTGCGTCATCCTTGCAGGCGGCAAGCCTGTTTCTGTAGAAACCTTCCAAGAGAACGGCTTCGTGCCGACTATCGAGGATTTGGAAAAGGCTGTAACGCCGAAAACCAAGGCCATCATGCTTGGCTATCCAAACAACCCGACCGGCGCTATCATGAGCAAGGAGCAGATTAAGGCTATCGGTGACTGGGCAGTGAAGCATGACCTGATTATCATCAGCGACGAGCTTTATGCACACCTCACCTACGGCGGCAAGAAGCACACCATGTTCACCTATTATCCGGAATTCCGCGACCGCACCATCATCTTCAACGGCTTCTCGAAGGCCTACGCAATGACCGGTCTGCGCCTTGGCTATATCATGGCTCCGGCAAGCATCATCAAAGCTATGAACATTCTGCATCAATACGTTGTGCTCTGCCCGAACGTAACTGCGCAATACGGTGCTATCGCAGCGCTGAAATATTGCCAGCAGGACGTTGATAACATGGTGGCTGAATACGAACGCCGCCGCCAGATTATGATTGAAGGCTTCCGCAAAATGAACCTGCCGCTCTATGAGCCTGAAGGCGCGTTCTACGTTTTCCCCTGCATCAAGGAAACCGGCCTTTCCAGCATGGAATTTGTAGAAAAGCTGCTGGAGGAGCAGGAAGTGCTCGTCATCCCCGGCAGCATCTTTGGCGCTGGCGGCGAAGGCTACATCCGCTGCTCCTATGCGTACAGCGAGGAAATCCTCAAAAAAGCCTTGGAGAGAATCGCTGTTTTCGTAACGAAATACAGAAACCTGAACAAAGAAAAATAAGCGCTGCTTGTTAGCGCAAAAAATGAACCTCCTAAAGCATTGCTAAAGTGCTTTAGGAGGTTTTTGGTTCTTTGTCAAGTTTTGGGGTATTCAAGACTTAGCAAAGAAGATAAAAACGCCCTGCGTACTACTTTTACGTAGAACGCAGAGCGTAACTAATCAGCAAGCATATTCGCAAGCGTCAAATCCACTCTGTATTGTTCTAAACCTCAGCAAAAATACCGCACTTCTCCAAAATACTCCTGCCACTTATCAATAACGCTCTGACTGCGAGCTTCAATGATAGCCATAATATTTTTCAAAATACGCTCAGGTATACGTGAATTATTATGACAGAGATAACATTTTCCCGCTTTGGTAATCCAGATTTTCGTAGCGTTAGGTCGTGGTGATCCTTGTGCTACATGCACATGAATCGGCTCCAGCGGCTCATTTTCGTTTGTCCAGAAATATACCCAATAGGAACCAATTCTAAAAACCTGCGGCATTATCGAACCCACCCTCTTGCGCAAACTGCATAATTAAATGTGCTGTTGACTCAATAATTTCCTGATATTTAGCTATTTCATCATTAGAAAAACCAAAAATATCCTCCCACCTGTATTCAGGTAAGTAGCAAGTCGCATGATGAAAACAATCCTTAGCATCTGGCTTTTCAATATATACCTTAACAGTTCCGTCTTTGTGCATTTCCGAATGTACAATCTCTGTATTATCATCCAAGGTTAAAAATGGATACATCATAATTATCAACCTCCTTTTCTTTGTATCATACCATAATGACGCATTTTCAGCAACAAAAAACGCCCTGCGTACTACTTTTACGTAGAACACAGAGCGTTACTAATCACCCACAATAATGCAATTTGCCATCATCCTGCACGCCAAGATATTGCTTCAAGGCAGACTGCAAAAGCTGCGAATAATTAACGTTGTTCTTCTTCGCCAGCATATCCAGCCAACGCGGAATTGTAACAGTTTTATTCGTAGCCTTATTCAGCATCTTTTCACGGAAAGCAGGCATCCAGACATCAATAAGCGTAACAAGCTGATTTGCTTCCGGCTGCAAATCGCTAAGCCTGCTCGGTTCAGGAATCTTTTCTCCATCCTCCTCCATGCCATATAAATGCAGCTGCAAGGCTTCTTTAGCATTATGAAATGCTTCCTCCATGGTATCTGCGCAAGGCAGACAGCCTGGAAGGTCAGGGAAAAAGACAGTAATACCATCTTCGTTGGTTTCAAAAAATGCAGGAAAAATATACGTATCCTTCATATCAAAGCTCCTTTAAATCAATACCAGCTTGCTCAAAAATACGTTTAAGCGTGCCATACGGGATATCCTTCTTTGGATGAGTAAGCGTCACTCTTCCCTTTTTCAAGGGATGCTTAAATTGATGATGGTCACCAGTACAATTAACCTCATACCAGCCATCAGCCTTAAGAATTTTGATTACTTCTCTTGATGAGCAGCTTTTCATAATGCCCTCCTTTAACATTATAACACGTGTAATTACACGTGTAAACAAAAGCAACAAAAAACGCCCTGCGTACTACTTTTACATAATACGCAGGACGTTAATCCCACTAGGATACAGCTCTTAAAAGGCTGCTCAGTCCTTGCCCGGAGTCTGCTTGCGCAGCAGCATCCACAACGGACCAGCCAGCAGCGTAGAGGTATACGCACCGCTGGAGAAGCCGACGAGCATTGCAAACGCAAAGTTGCGAATGGTTTCGCCGCCCCACAGGAAGATAGAAACTACAGCGAACAGAGAGGTACCAACAGTGTAAATGCTGCGGCCCATGGTCTGCCAGATGCTGTTATCAACCATTTCGGTCATGCTTTCACTGCGACGGTGAATCTTGAGGTTTTCGCGGATACGGTCGAAAATAACAATCGTGCCGTTAACAGAATAACCAACAACAGTCAGTAGCGCAGCTACAAAGGAAGAGTCCATCTCCACATGGAAAAGGGAGAAATAGCTCAGCGTTACGGTTACGTCGATGATCAAGGCGATAATCGCTGCCAAAGCAAAGCGGAACTCAAAGCGGATGGTGATATAGGCAATCATCAGCACCCAGGAAAGCACAATCGCCAAGACTGCCTGCTGAATCAGCTCGCCGCCAATCGTTGCACCAACGTTTTCTACACGCTGAATATCGAAGTCACCCAGCTTGCTTTTCAGGTCAGCCATAACCTGCTGACGCTGCTCGTCGCTGATGACGCCGGTACGAATCAATACACCCTTAGCACTGGTTACAGCGCTGTCGCTGCTTTCCAGCTGGATAATTGCATTACCAAGGTCGCGCTCCTTGAGCACATCACGTACCTCAGCAACGGAAACACTCTTTTGGAACTGCAGGTCCATGATGCTGCCGCCGGTGAAGTCAATGCCCATGTTGAAGCCCTTCACAATCATCGAGCCCAGGCCGATAATCAAAAAGGTA
>JAIHZV010000154.1 GCA_022718015.1 Phascolarctobacterium sp.
TTGCAGGCATACCAATATCAGGCGTTACACCTTTTTCGTTATAATCAGCGTTATTGTTTTTATTTACTTTCGCACCAACACCATTTGCTTTATAATCAGCTTCGTTTTTAATATCTTCAAACGTCAGCGTTCCTGTAGAAAGCTTATTCTTATCAGCATCAGCTGTGCTGGAAATAATACCACCTTTCAAATTAGTGTTTTTGCCAACGCCGATATCAAAACCACCTTCGCCAGCTTTAATACCACTTTGGTCAGTAACGCTCTTGTAATTGCTATCAATCTTGCCGACACTTGCACTGCCACTAACAGCTTTATTACTGCCAACTCCGATACTTGCGCCAATAGATTTATTACTTTCTTTGTAATTGTTACTGTCTTGTTTGCTTTCAATATTCAAATCATTGCCAACAGTACCCGTAACTTTTTCACCGCTCAGCATACCACGAAAAAAGTGTGTATACTTGTGAAAAGCTTACTAACCAACTTCAGGTTACTTGCAATAAACCTCCCCTTACTTTATACTTAAAACATGAATTAATGACGAAAGGATCTAATGCTATGGGTGTATTTGTTAATCCGGAATGCTCTGCATTTAAGGCAGCTGCGAGTTCTGAAATTTATGCTATTTGATTAGGAAAAATATGCAACTTGTTCTTGCAATTTACGCATTTTTATTTTAAGTTATTATAATAAAGATACCGCAGATGTGATATATTATCAACAGCTCTGCGATACCCAAATTTTACCTTCAAATCTGTCCCAAATACTTCAAAATGCACTGCGCGATAATCGCACTGCCAATATATGTGCCAACGAATACGACAATTGACAGTACAACAATACGCCAGCCGGTCTTAGCAAAGGCATCGAGGTCTTTGCCGATAGAAACGCCGGCATAAGCCAAAATCGGTGTGCAAAGAGCCACAAAGCCGACATGCTTAACATAGCCGTTGATAATATCGCTGCCGGGCACGCCGGGAATCGTCACGATGCAGCCCAAGGTTACAACCCAGGCAGCAGCCGGAATATTGCCGGGCAGATATTTAGCGCACAGCATACCTACAAAAGCAATCACAGCCAAAATCAGCAGGCCGGGAATAGATTGCATGATATCAGCCTTCGTACCCAAAACATTGGAGAACAAGCTCATAAAGGTAACAATCGCCAAAATGATAATCGTATCTTTAATTTTCATTATGCTTCCTCTCCCTTCTTAGCTTCTTCAGGCTGCACGCCATATTTAATCTTGTAGAACTTTTTGTACAGCCATTCCGTCATCGGCAGACCAAGCCATACAGACATATACAGGCCGTCCAGACCGGAAAGCATATTACTTGCCGCACCAAAGGCTGCGAGCTGGTCAGTCATCTCAGGATACATAGCGCACAGAGAGCCGACAGCCGCCGTCATCATGCTGGCAGAGCCAACGCCGGACGCCATAGCCAGAGCGTAAGGATGAATCGGCAGAGTGGAGGCAGCAACGCTGGCCATCAGACCAAAGAAAATCGTGCCAAAAACAGTACCGGCGATATAAACTCCCATAACGCCGCGGCCCTCGCTGCTGTCCAGACCAAACTTTTCGCCAATCAGCGCTACGTTCGGTTCACGCGCGATAGAATGCGCTGCGCCAATGGTTTCACGCTTCAGGCCAAGATAAACAGCCACAGGCACGCCGATAAGCACAGTGCCAAGATTGCCAAACTCCTGCAAAATCAACGCCGGAGAAGCAGCCAAAATCTTCGGCAGCGTCGGACCTACGAGCGTACCATAGCGAGCCATAAGCAGCATCAGCGTTACGCCGATAAGACTGCTGGCATCAAGCATTTCCTTTTTGCCAGACAGATTTAAAAACTTAGGTGTAGTCAAGATACCCAAAAGCAATGCGTAAAGCATCGGCAGCAGCACGATGCGGCCAACGCCGAGCTTCAGGGTATGGGTGCCGATCAGCTCGGAAACGATGATCAGCGCCAGAATAATGGCATGTAATTTGATATTTTTCATTACATTCCCCTCCTTGTGTTTTTCTATTTTTATTATTTCGCACTAAAATAGCTTTCTAATTTTGCGATATACTCTTCCTTCGTCAGCAGCGGCTTGAAGTCTGCCAGAATGCTCTTAGCCTCCTGCGCATCATCATAGAGCAGATCAATCAGCATCATCGCAAAGGCTTTGGCCGGCAGCAGCACTGCGGCTTTGAAATCTACCATATGGAAGTCCGGTGTATGCAGCAGGCCGTCGTTGCCACCGATGAACGGATGGATAACAGGCATCAGATGGGAAACGTCGCCCATGTCGGTAGAAGCGCTGAAATGGCCTGCGTCCTTGATTTCTACATCAGGATCAGCAAGGCGGGAGTTTGCTACCATCAATTCATTCATACGCTTATTGCAGGACAGCGGGAACATGCCCGGCAGAGTTTCGATAATCGTCTGCGCGCCGACAGCATCGCCGCCAGCCTTGAGCGCTGCGTCTACGCGCTTATGTGTCGCGTCAATAGCCTCCATAGTCTTCGCACGCACATACAGCTCCAGGCGTACATCATCAGGCACAGAGTTAACAAAGTCGCCACCCTTAGTAATAATCGGGTGCACACGCACAACGTCCTGCTCACGGAAGGTTTCACGCAGAGCGTTGATGCCCATGAGTCCCAGGCAGGCAGCGTTCAGCGCGTTAATGCCTTCATGCGGCGCATCGGCTGCATGTGCAGTTCTGCCAACATAGCGTACAGTTTTACCAACAAAGCCGTTGCTGCTTTCACCAACAGAAACAGTTGCCTTCGGCATATTCTTGTCTGCATGCATCTGCATTGCCATATCAATATCATCAAAGGCACCCTCATAAATCAGCTCGCCCTTGCCGCTCAAGAAATGCAGCTTGCCGGACTCTACTAATTTTTTGCGGTACTCAATCTCGATATATTCCTCAGCAGGAACGCCGAAGAAAACAACATCGCCAGCCAGCTCACTCAGCACGCCGGACTGCGTAATACCGCAGGCAGCGGCAAGCATCGTTGCAATCTGCATATTATGGCCGCAGGCATGAGCAGCGCCCGTCGCCGGATCTGCCTTGGCGCTTGCCGGGCAGCCAACAGCGTCCAGCTCGCCCAGCACTGCTGCTGTCGGGCCGGGCTTGCCGCCCTTCGCGCGTGCCTTGACGCCGTTGATGGCAAGACCTGTCTGCGGCTCCAGTCCCAGATCACGCATAAATTCAGCTACCTTCGCAGAGGTCTTTACCTCCTTGAAGCCCAGCTCCGGTTCATCATTAATACTTGCACAGATAGCTTTAATTTTATCTGCATGCGCATCGATTGCAGCGCAAACCTTTTGCTTCAAAAGTTCTTTTTCCATAAAATTATGCCTCCATTCCACATGTCTATTCAATACAGACAATAATGAAATATAAATAGTATTAACCTAATTATAGCATAGGCAAAATTAAAGTCAATCAAATGCGGAGATTTTGGGCGTTCAATATTTTTTACACATAGAACTGTCTTCTTTTTTACAAGAAAATGCATTTTTTTATTTACCCTGCTCCCTGATTATGTTACAATAAGTGAATAGTGCCTTGTATATCCTTACACTTAAACACAAGCAGTACACCGCACTAGAACATGTTGACAAAAATATTAAAGAAAGGAGTCTTGACATGTTTGCTCAGATAAAAAAAGACATCGATTCAATTATGCTGCGTGACCCCGCTGCCAAAACAAGACTGGAGGCTGCACTATGTTATCCGGGCCTGCATGCTATCTGGCTCCACCGTATTGCGCATCATTTTTATTTAAAAGGCTGGGTGCTTGTACCCCGTATGATTAATACCTTTTCCCGTTTCCTCACCGGCATTGATATTCATCCCGGCGCCAAGCTTGGCCCCGGTCTTTTCATTGACCACGGCATGGGC
>JAIHZV010000155.1 GCA_022718015.1 Phascolarctobacterium sp.
TATTCGTTTCCAGCCTTGGCTTTTCCACATCGCCAAAGGTCGGATTTTTACCGATATTCGCCATGCCGCCATACACGCCGCCGTCTACGTAAGCACGTACAGCGTACACGCCGCCCAGCGGAATTGCCACATGAGCATCCACCAGCTCCAGATTTGCTGTCGGATAGCCAAGCAGTCTGCCGCGCTCGTTGCCGTGAGCAACGATGCCGCTGATGCTGTAGCTGCGTCCAAGCATCTTTGCTGCCTGCTGCACCTCTCCGGCCGTAATCAGGCGGCGGATTTCCGTGCTGCTGATAATTATTCCATTGTTGCTGACGAGCTTGCGCACAATGAGCTTAAAGCCCAGCGCCTGTGCCGAAGCAGCCAGCGTATAGACATTACCCATGCCGCGCTGACCGTAGGTGAAGTTCTCGCCCACGACAAGGCAGCTATAGTTTAGCGCACGCAGGCGCTCCAGGAACTGCTGCGGCAGCAAATCTGCCACCAGCTGATTAAAGGGAATATCAATCAGCACATCCACGCCAAAGCTCTCCAGCAGCTGCAGCTTGACCGCAGGTGTAACCAAGGCCACAGGCACGTGCGCAGGATTTATCCATTCCAGCGGATGGTTGCTGAAGGTAAAGACCGCCAGCTTGGCGCCGGTATGCTCCGCCTCCTGCTTTGCTGTCCCGATGACATCAAGATGACCGCGATGCAGACCGTCAAAAGTGCCTAGGGCCACAACGCAAGGAGCAGCAAAGCTATGCAATTGTTCTAAAGAAGTGATAATTTCCATATTAATCCTCTGGCATCGCGTAATGCATCAAGATTTTTTCTGCCTGCAGACGCTCCTGCTCGCAGCGGACTATGCCTAAAAACTCGTCCGCAGGTCCAAGCAGCACATAGCGTCCGTCCGCAGTCCCGGCCAGCGTCGTGCGCACACCGTTCGTAATGCGTGCCGCCTGACGCGCATTCACGCGCAGCTTCGGCAGAGCATCGACCGCCGTCAGCGGCTTAGCTGCACAGCCATCGGGATTGGCAGCGATTTCCTGCAGCGTAAACGCCTTGTCGATGGTATAAGCACCGACCTGCGTGCGCAGCAAAAAGCTCATTGTGCCGCAGGTGCCTAAAGCCGTCGCCAGGTCCTCACCCAGCACACGGATATAGGTGCCCTTCGAGCAGGCCACGCGCACGGTAAAGCTTGTTTCAGTGTAATGCAGAAGCTCCAGCTTATACACCTCAATCGGACGAGCGGTGCGTTCAACCTCCACGCCCTGACGTGCCAGCTGATAAAGCTTCTTGCCGTTGATTTTGATAGCTGAATACATCGGCGGCAGCTGCAACTGCGGACCGATGAACCTTGCCAGCACAGCTAAAAGCTGCTCCTGCGTAAACTGCGGCACAGGCAGTGTCTTCACTACCTCACCGCTGTCATCGCCGGTATCAGTCTGCGCTCCCAGCGTAAACTCCGCAATATATTCCTTGCGTCCTTCTACGGCAAATTCTAATAAACGCGTCGCACTGCCCGCAAAAACAGGAAGGACTCCTGCCGCATCTGGGTCAAGAGTCCCCCCATGTCCGATTTTTTTTGTGTTAAGCGCTCGCCGCAGAAAACCAATCACATCGTGAGAGGTCATCTTAGGTGGTTTTAATACATTAAAAATTGCGTCCATGTAATAACCTTTATACCAGCTTGCTCAAAACAGCTAAAAGCTGCTCGCGTGCTGTCTCAACAGGAGCATAAATCGTGCAGCCTGCTGCACGCAGGTGTCCGCCGCCGCCAAAGGACAGCGCTACCTGGGCAACATCAACGCTCTTCGAGCGCATGCTTACACGGATAACCTCCGGCTCCACAGCCTTGAACATAACAGCCACATCCACACCGTCAATATAGCGCGGATAAGAAACGAAGCTGTCTGTTTGAGCATTCTTATCATATAAATCGTTAGTAATTGTGATATAAGCGATTTTGCCCTCGCAGGCAAAGCTCAGGCTCGGCAGCACCTTGCCCAAAAGCTCGACGGTTGCACGCGAGCGGATATCCAAGCAATCACTGATTTCGTTCGGCTGCACGCCGTACTCCAGCAGCTTCGCTGCATCACGCATCGTCTTCGGCGTCGTGTTGGCGTAGCGGAAGGAGCCGCAGTCCGTAGAAATAGCCGTATAAAAGCATACAGCCATCTCCTCGTCCATCTGCCAGTGCATAGCCTCGAACAAATCGCACATCACCTCGCCCACAGCCGCAGCCTTATCGTCCAGATAGAGATAATCTGCAAAGCGTGTGTTGGAGATATGATGGTCAATATTCAGCAGAACCTTCGGCTTCACTACGTCCGCCACCAGACCAACGCGGTCAAAGGAGCTGGCATCGACAACAACCAATAAATCAGCAGTTACCGTGCTGCCCTCTACGGGACGCTGGCACATTTCTATGCCGGGAATAAAGCTCAGGCTTTTATTAATATCATCATCACAAAATACTGTTATCTGCTTGCCCTGCTGACGCAGAAAACGCGCCAGGCCCAAGGCAGAGCCCAGAGTGTCGCCATCCGGGCTGACATGAGTACAGAGAACTATGCTTTCTGCTGCCTGCAGCATTCTGCCCGTTTCCAGCAGGCTGATTTCCTTACTCATGATTTTCTTCCTCAACAGCAGGCTTTTCCTCCTGCTTAATTTTGTCGAGAATGCTCTGGATATGTGCACTATATTCTGCAGAGGTATCCTTTTGCAGAATCAGCGTCGGCGCAAAACGCAGGCGAATGCGCTTAGCAATTTCTGTACGCATAAAGCCTAACGCCTTGTTCAGAGCCTTCCAGGTTTCTTCCTGTTTATCCTTCGGACCATACAGGCTGATAAAAATCTTGGCATAGCTCATGTCGTCCGTCAGCTCCACACCGGTTACAGTAACAAACTGAATACGCGGATCCTTGACGTCGTGCAGAAGCATCTTGCTGATTTCGTGCTGTATTGCCTCCTGGACTTTTTCTACTCTTAGTCTAGCCATAATAGTCCTCATAGTCTGACGCTAAGGCCGCATCTGCTTCAGAATGACTCCTAGCCGTACCTCTAGTACGCCGTCGTCATCATTCTTCGCATCTACAACCTTATCGCCAGCCTTAACTTTAAATTATATCCTACTATTCGATTGCAACTTCTTCCATATCGTAGATTTCGAAAATGTCGCCCTCTTTAAGGTCACTGAATTTCTCCAGCGTGATACCGCATTCGTAGCCTTGAGCAACCTCCTTCACGTCATCCTTGAAGCGACGCAGGGATTCGATTACGCCCTCATGCACAACGATGCCGTCGCGAACGACACGCACCTTGGAGCTGTTGGTAACCTTGCCCTCGAGCACATAGCAGCCTGCGATTTTCAGCTTGGAAATGGTAATCAGCTGACGAACCTCTACGCGGCCTTGAACAACCTCTTTGAACTTCGGAGCCAGCATACCCTTGATAGCGGCCTCTACATCGTTAATTGCATCATAGATAACGCGGTAGGTGCGGATATCAACCTTTTCGGTTTCAGCAGCCTTACGCGCGTTAGCGTCAGGACGAACGTTGAAGCCAATGATCAGCGCATTAGCTGCGGAAGCCAAGGAAACGTCGGACTCGTTGATAGCGCCAACGCCTGCATGGATAACAGCAACCTTAACCTCATCGTTCTTAATCTTCTCTAAAGAAGCCTTCAGTGCTTCGATAGTACCCTGAACGTCAGCCTTAACGACGATGGCCAGCTCCTTCATATCGTTCTGAGCCATCTGGCTGAACAGGTTATCCAGCGTGACCTTCTGGAAGGCGGAGAACTGCTTCTCCTTGGCGGCAGCGATGCGCTGCTCGGCCAGCTCACGGGCCAGACGCTCGTCCTC
>JAIHZV010000156.1 GCA_022718015.1 Phascolarctobacterium sp.
TTTCTCGTCATAGCAAGGGTTCCAGCCGTATTAATGTTGGTGTGCTCAATGCAGGCACCGGTCGCAATGTTGTGCCCGATGTGGCTTCTATTAAGCTGGAAACTCGCGGCGCTACGACGGAGATTGATGAATATATGGTTACTGAGGCTAAACGCATCATCAACGCCTGCGCTGCAATGTATGACGTTGATGTAAAAATCGTGATGGCTGGTGCTGCACCGGCGTGCTTCGCAGATAAGGAGCTTGGTCATGAGGTGGCAGAGCTTATTGAAGAAAAATGCCATTATGATGAAGTGCTGGAATATGTCGATATGGGCGGCAGCGAGGACTGCGGTTACTTTATGGAGCGCGTGCAGCAGCGTGGCGGCCGCGCACTGTATATGATGTATGGTACGCAGATTGCTGCAGGTCATCACAACAGTCACTTTGATTTCAATGAGGACTGCATGTGGAAGGCTGCAGCAACTATAACGGAGATTGCTGTACACTTTAGCAATAAATAAGCGATATAGCACGCCATCTGCTTCTAAATGACTCCTCGACGTACCTCTAGTACGCCTTCGTCGTCATTTCTCGCATCTGACGCACTCTCTCGCTTATTTTAAGATTTGTTTTTCTTGCCACGCTTTCGCCATAATCTTATGTTATACTTATATCATTAAAAGATTTAGTCTGACGGAGGTAAAGATTATGAAAACATTTAAGAAGCTTTCTGCTATCCTGGCGTGTGCGTGCGTGCTCGGGGCAGGCAGTGTGTGGGCAGAGGATAGAGCAGTGGAGAATATGAGTCCTATGGATGCGATGCAGGTGAATCCTGAGATTATGCGCGCACCGGTAATGTTTACGACCTATGGTAAGCTTGTTGCCGTAGAGGATGGACGCTACGTGGTCGAGGGCGAAGGCAATCTGCGTGTAGTGGCTGCGGAGGTAGACAGAGATACGTATATTATTGACGAGAATGCGAAGCTGCGTCTGCCGCACGCGCTGAAGGTTGGTCAGACTGTGACTGTGTTCTACTCCGCGCAGACGACGCGCAGCCTTCCTGCGCAAAGCCACGCGCTGGCTATTGTCATAGGTGAGCGTGAGGCTGCACCAAGCTTTATCGAGGTGGCAGAGGCTAAGCTGTCTGCTGATGGCAAGAGCATGACCGTGTTGAACAATAATAATGATTTAATCGCAACAATTGGCAGCGATGCCTGCAAGGATTTTGCGAAAATTAAAAAGGGTGATAAGCTGCTGCTGTGGAGCCATATGGTGACGATGAGTCTGCCTGGCCTGACAAATGCAGAAAAGGTTATCATCCTGCCTTAATGCTGAAGAAAAGAAGGTTTTATTGATATGAAGATTTTTATGGATACCGCAAATGTTGAAGAGATTTCCCGTTTCGTTGATTGGGGCGTTGTTTATGGCGTAACCACCAATCCGAGTCTGGTTGCTAAAAGCGGTCGTACTCAGGCAGAGGTTATTCCTGAAATAGCTAAGCTTGTGGAAGGCCCTGTAAGTGCAGAGGTTATCAGCACGGAATGTGCCGGTATGGTGGAAGAAGCACGCAAGCTCGTGCAGATTGCCGACAACATTGTTGTTAAGATTCCCTGCATTCCCGAAGGCCTGAAGGCTGTAAAAATTCTCAGCGCTGAAGGCATTAAAACCAACGTAACGCTGGTATTCAGCATGTCGCAAGCGCTGCTGGCTGCTCGTGCAGGCGCAACCTATGTCAGCCCGTTCATCGGTCGTTTGGACGATATCGGTGAAAACGGCGTGCAGCTTGTAGAAAATATCGTTAAGGCCTTTAAGCTGTATGGCATTACTACCGAGGTTATTGCTGCCAGCATCCGTAATCTGGAGCATGTGGAGAAGGTTATGCTGACCGGCTGCCAGATTGCTACGATTCCGACCAAGGTTCTGGAGCAGATGATTAAGCATCAGCTGACGGATAAGGGCTTGGCACAATTCATGGCAGATTACCAAAACAGCCTGAAAAAATAATTATAGTTTACCCCTCTGTCAGCTTTAACGTTCGACGGCTCTCTTGGTAGGGCCGTTGGACGTTAGTGGGGCAGGGCGGGTATTTTTGTTTTGTTATATGATGAGGTGAGAAGATGAATTTTAAAAAATTTATGCAGGCTGCGCTGGTGACGCTTTCCTGCGGCCTGCTGAATATTGCAGGTGCTGAGCAGCGCGTAATTCACGTGCCGACAGATTATGCACAGCAAAAGGTTGAGGCAGGTCTGAAGATGACAGGACCGAAGCTGCTTTTCAGCGATAGTCCGGAAACAGTTTATGACAACGGCATTTTGTATCGCGATAAGGTGCAGGGCGAGGTGCGCTTGTTTTTGCACCATGTCAACGGCGTGAGCGGTACGACGAAGAAGCTGGCGGTGCTGGTGAAGAATAAGGACAGTCTGCGTCCTGTTGCGTACAGCATTACGCGTCGCGGCGAGGCTGGCTATAGCTATGACTACCTGGCCGCAGGCAAAAAGGCGCAGAAAAAATATCTGGCGGAGGACAAGCAGAAGCCGCTGGAGAGCAGGCTGGGCTTTGGGCGCAGCGCCGAGCTGCTGACGGGACGAGGCATCGCTATGCCCTCGGATAAGCTATATACAGAAACGATAGATATGTATTTTGCTAAGCCTGTAGAGTTCAGCGTGCTTATGTGCGAGGAAAAAACTGATTTGGAGCTGTTTAATGAAGCGGCGCCGATTCTGCCGATGGATGAGCATCCGCTGCGCGGCACCTTTGAGAGCAGCGATTGGACTTATAAGCTGAATAAGGCTATCAGCAAGCCGTCCGAGGCGCTGTATCTGGAGCTGGCTTCACCGAGTCTGCCTGAGGGCTACGCCAAGGGCGTGGACGCAACGACGGGACTGCCTGCGGAGAATTATGGCAACTATGGTGTGCTTTATAATGTAGATTTCACGATTAAGGGCAAGGAGCCTGTAACCTTCATCTTTAATCCAATTGGCGGCTGGTTTGCCGGCTATGGTGTGCTGGAGAATAAGACAAAGGGCGAGCGCAAGCTGATAGGACTGCCGCAGAACCAGATTTCTGTAGGCGATCCTGAGGATGAAGCGCTGGACCTTGGCCTGCTGCATGCTGGAGAATATCGCTTTACCTGGTCGCCGCCGGGAGCATCGAACCTGCCGGTGCAGGTCATCTGGATCAGACCTGGCGAGCTGGAGTCGAGCAAGCGTATAAGTAAATAAATTTTTGAGCCGAGCGTTTTTTCGCCCGGCTTTTTTTAGTCATAAATTTTTTTTGAAAAATTTTTGTCAGGTGCTGGCTTTCAATATTTTCTCAGGGAAGAAGGCATTGTAGATAGTTGCGCCAGGTAAATAGACAAAAAGTAAATATAGTAGTATCAAAAGATTAATTTTTCTAAGCGTTAGGCAAGAACGAGACTTATGTCGTCGGCCTAACGCTTTTTTTATTAGTACGCGAGCGTTGGCAATGCGCCCCGCGAGGGGCGCGCAAGCAAAGGGACTCGATGTACCTTTGCTTGACTGGGGGGGACAACGTGGTACACTATGTTTATAAAAATGTTGAATATAAGTTGCGTTTCAAATTTGAAAGCGTTTCAAAGTTTTAATAAACGTAGGGTTTAAGGAGAAAAAGCATGAGCGAACAGACGAAAAAGGTGGGAGAACGCATTAGGCTTATCCGCATGAGCAAGGATATTCCGCAGGCTATTGTGGCTGAAAGCATTGGCGTTAGTCAGTCACTTTTGAGCAATATTGAAAGTGGTCGCTGTAATGTGACACTGGATAATCTGATTAAGCTGCATGATGTGCTCAAGTGTCCGATGCGCGATTTTTTTGTGGATATTGATGGCGCGTATGCG
>JAIHZV010000157.1 GCA_022718015.1 Phascolarctobacterium sp.
CTATAGTAAATCTGCGTGATTATGACCATGACAGAGGCTTTACTCTGTTTGATATAACTATTCATGAGGGACGTAATCGCCAAATTCGCCGTATGTGCGATGCGATTGGCTTCCCGGTACGCGATCTGAAGCGCGTAAAGCTGGGACCGATTCAGCTGCAGAATCTGGGACGCGGCAAATTCCGTCCGCTGAGTGAATATGAGCTGGCACAGCTCAAGAAGGCGGCTAAGCTATGACAAAGGTTGCAATTATCGGCGGTGGCGCCGCAGGCCTGTTGGCAGGCATCGCTGCTGCACAAAATGGTGCGCAGGTAACAATTTTTGAAAAAATGCGCCTGCCGGGCAAGAAAATCATGATTACCGGCAAGGGACGCTGCAACATTACGAATGCCTGCGAAATTCCTGAATTTATAAAAAATATCCCCGGAAACGGAAGATTTTTAAATAGTGCTTTACACAGGTTCACAAATGATGATATAGTATTGCTGTTGGAAAGTCGCGGACTGCAGACGAAGGTCGAGCGTGGCGGCAGAATTTTCCCTGTCAGCGACAAGGCGAAGGATGTTGTCGATACGCTGGTGAAGATTTTCACTGAGGCCGGAGGCAAGCTGCAGTTTGATACGAAGGTTATCGAAATTCTGGCGAAGGATGGACAGGTTACCGGCGTGAAAACCATTAGCGGTGTTTATCCTGCTGACGCAGTAATTCTTGCTGCCGGCGGTGCGTCCTACCCGGGAACGGGCAGCGATGGCGGCGGCGCAAAGCTGGCTGCGAAGCTGGGGCATAAGATTGTGCCGCTGAGGCCGTCTCTCGTGCCTTTGGAAAGCGATTATCCCTATGTGGATGATTTGCAGGGACTTTCCTTGCGCAATGTGCAGGGAACGCTGACCGCTGACGGTGAAAAAATCGGCAGCGAGTTTGGCGAGATGCTCTTTACGCACTTCGGCGTATCGGGACCGATTATCCTGTCTCTGAGCAATCTGGCGGCGAAGGCCCTGGACGAGGGCAAGGAGGTCGAGCTGCATATTGACCTGAAGCCAGCGTTATCCGAAGAAAAGCTCGATGCGCGCATCCAGCGCGATTTTACACAGTACAGCAAAAAGCAGCTTGCCAATGGCATGAAGGATTTGCTGCCGCAGCGTCTGATTCCTGTGGTCTGCGATATGGCTTACCTTGATGAAGAAAAATTCATCAACCAGATTTCGCGTGAGGAGCGCCATAGACTTCTGGCAGCGCTGAAGAATTTCTGCGTGCCGATTACGTCCACGCGTCCTCTTGCAGAAGCGATTGTGACGGCAGGCGGCGTAAGCGTCAAGGAGATTAATCCTAAGACGATGGAGTCGAAGCTTATCCGCGGTCTGCATTTTGCCGGTGAGGTTATGGATGTCGACGGTTATACCGGCGGCTATAATCTGCAGGCGGCGTTTTCCAGCGGTCATGCTGCAGGCATGGCGGCTGCCGAGGAATGATCTAAGCTCCTGCGTGTTAGCGGAGTTTAAATATACAATAAAGTGTGGTTATGTAGAATGAAGAAAATTGTCGTTGCTATTGATGGTCCTGCTGGCGCTGGCAAAAGCACTATTGCTAAGCTGGCAGCAGAAAAGCTGGGCTATGCTTACATTGATACCGGTGCAATGTACCGCTCTGTTGCCTGGAAGTTTTTGCAGACTGGCAGGGAGTTCGATGAAGCCTATATCAGTGAGCTTGCCAACACAATGATTATTGAGTTCAAGCCTGAGGCAAAGGTTAACAGAGTTTTTGTTGACGGCACTGAGGTGACGGAGGCAATCCGCACGCCTGAGGTGACAGCGATCGTTTCGCGTGTGGCAGCTATCGGCGCTGTACGTGAGGCGATGGTTGAGCAGCAACGTCGTATGGGCGAAATCGGCGGTGTCCTGATGGATGGCCGCGATATCGGTACGGTGGTATTCCCTCATGCACAGCTGAAAATTTTCCTCACTGCTTCTGTTGAGGAAAGAGCGCGCCGTCGTTATAAAGAAATGGTCGAAAAGGGACAGCAGGTGGAGCTTGCACAGCTGCAGGAGGATATTGCAGCCCGCGACAAGCAGGACAGCGAAAGAGCTATCAGCCCGCTGCGTCAGGCAGAGGATGCACTTTTGCTTGATACCTCTGATATGAGCATTGCTCAGGTAACAGATAAAATTTTACAACTGGTGCAGGAGCGTGTATAATGATATATACAGTCGTTAAAAATCTGCTGAAGATTCTTTTTCGAATTTTTCTTCGCCTTCGTATTGAAGGAGCAGAAAATATCCCTAAGGATGGGCCGCTGGTTATTGCCTGCAACCATCTGAGTCTGCTTGATCCGCCTGTTTTGGGTACTGCGGCAACTCGCAAGGTGCATTTTATGGCCAAAGAGGAGCTGTTCGTGCCTGTATTGGGCGACATCTATAGATTGTTGGGCGCTTTCCCTGTGCGCCGTGGCGGTGCAGACCGTGCTGCCATCAAACACGGAATCGATATTCTTGAGAGCAATCAGGTGCTGGCGATTTTCCCGGAGGGAACGCGCAGCAAGACCGGCGAGCTGGGTAAGGCGCAGCCGGGTGCGCTGATGATGGCGAGCAAGGTTAAGGCAACAATCGTTCCGGCCTGCATCATCGGTACTGATTACAAGCGTCATGGCCGTATCTGGCCGAAGGTTACGGTACGCTTTGGCAAGCCGATGCCTTTCCCTGAGGACGCTGTTGTGAACAAGGAATTTTTGCATGCAATGACTGAAGAGCTGATGCAGCACATTGCAAAGCTGCAGGCAGGTGAGAAGGTATGATGGAAATTAAGGTAGCAAAATACTGCGGTTTCTGTTATGGTGTGAAGCGTGCTGTAGAGCTGGCGCAGAAGGCTGCCAGTGAGCATGTCAACGGCGCGACGCTTGGTCCGCTGATTCACAACCCTCAGCTGATTGCCGAGCTCGCTGCGCAGGGCATTGCCTGCAAGGATAGTCTGGAGCAGTTCGCTCCGGGCGAAACAGTAATTTTCCGCTCGCATGGCGTAGGCCCGGAGGTCTATGAGCAGGCAGAGGAAAAAGGGCTCACGATTATGGACGCAACCTGTCCAAATGTGCGCCTGGCACAGAAAAAAGCTGCTGAAGCAGCCGCCGATGGTTATTTTCCCATCATAGTCGGAGAAAAAAATCACCCAGAAGTAAAAAGTATTTTAAAATGGGCAGGAAAATCGGCTATCTGTGTAGAATATATAAAAGATATCTCTAATGTACCGCAGAAGGAGCGTTATGGAGTAATCATCCAGACGACTTTTGAGCTGCAGAAATTTAATGATATATTGCAGGCATTGCAAGAGCAAAGACCGGGAGAGTATCGCGTAGAGCGGACTATCTGCCTGGCAACATCACAAAGACAGCAGTCGGCTGTAGAACTGGCGGACGACTCTGAGGTGATGATTGTCATCGGCGGGCGCAATAGTGCGAACACGCGGCACCTTTTCGAGCTGGTGCAGGGGCACTGCCGGCAGGCTTATCATATTGAGACTGCAGACGAGCTGAACGCGGCTATGTTCAGAGGTTTCACTAAAATAGGAATTACGGCTGGAGCATCGACTCCTGACCGTTTAATTAAGGAGGCTATTGTAGCAATGGAAAACATGGATTTTGAAAGCATGCTCAACGAAAGTATGGAGGTAGAGGTATATCCCGGTAAGATTGTTACTGGTACAGTAATTCAACTGGATAAAGACGGCGTATACGTATCTTTTGGATATAGACATGATGGCTTTATTCCTTACACCGAATG
>JAIHZV010000158.1 GCA_022718015.1 Phascolarctobacterium sp.
ACGCCCTGAATGCTGCTCTGACGGAAGTTGTCGGAGTTGGATTTCATCGTCAGGCGGTATACGCCGATAACAGGCTCATAGCCTTCCTTCTGCGCATCGTATTCAGCGTTCGCTTCATAGCCACCCGCAATCTCCAGCACGCGGTCAGCGATAAAGTCCTTACGCGTTCTGTTGCTCTCAACAATTGCTTCAATGATATTTTCCGGAACATCTGCATAGTTGGCCAGCAGCTGCTTCGTATCCTTCGGCAGACAGTAGCCGCCATAGCCAAAGCTTGGGTTATTGTAGTGGCTGCCAATGCGCGGATCGAGGCACACGCCGTTAATAATCTGCTGCGTGTTCAGGCCCTTCATTTCAGCATAGGTGTCCAGCTCGTTGAAGTAGGAAACACGCAGTGCCAGATAGGTGTTGCTGAACAGCTTAACAGCCTCTGCTTCGGTAAAGCCCATGAACAGCGTATCAACATCCTCTTTAATCGCGCCCTCCTGCAGCAGACCGGCAAAGGTGTGCGCAGCTTTCACGAGGCGCTCATCCTCGAGGTCAGTACCGACGATAATGCGGCTCGGATACAGGTTATCGTACAGCGCCTTGCTCTCACGCAGGAACTCAGGGCTGAAGATAATGTTCTTGCTGCCAGTTTTCTCGCGGATGCTCTTGGTGTAGCCAACAGGAATCGTGGATTTGATAACCATGATGGCATTCGGATTGTACTGCATAACCAGCTTAATAACTGCTTCTACGGCACTTGTGTCGAAGAAGTTCTTCTTGCTGTCATAGTTCGTCGGTGCAGCGATAATAACGAATTCTGCGTCCTTATAAGCCATCTCTGCATCCAGAGTAGCAACAAGGTTCAGCTCCTTCTCTGCCAGATATTTTTCAATATAATCATCCTGAATCGGAGAAAGCTTTTTGTTAATCAATTCAACCTTCTCCGGGATAATATCAACAGCCTTAACCTCGTTGTGCTGCGCCAGCAGCGTAGCAAGAGAAAGACCAACGTAGCCAGTACCGGCAACTGCAATTTTCATGTGTATATCTCCTTTATAATTAAATTAGCAATGATAGAATTCCTTATACCACTCTGCAAACTTACGCAATCCCTCTCTCAGCGGCGTACTCGGCTTAAAGCCAAAGTCGCGCTCCAGCGGCGTCGTATCCGCATAGGTCACAGGCACATCGCCAGGCTGCATCGGCACAAGCTTTTTGTGCGCCTCGAAATCATAATCAGCAGGCAGCACACCTGCACGCAGCAGCTCCTCCTGCAGAATCGTCACGAAGTCCAGCAGATTCTCCGGATGGCTGTTGCCAATGTTGTACACCTTGTACGGCGGCAGCGGCAGACCATCCTCGCCCATCTTGCGCTCCGGCGGTGCCTGCATCACGCGCTTTACGCCCTCTACGATGTCGTCAACATAGGTAAAATCGCGCTTGCAGTTGCCATAGTTAAAGATTTCAATGGTTTTGCCTGCCAGTAGCTTGTTCGTAAAGCCAAAGTACGCCATGTCCGGACGGCCTGCAGGACCATAAACCGTGAAGAAGCGTAAGCCGGTAGACGGAATATTGTACAGCTTGCTATAGGCATGCGCCAAAAGCTCGTTAGATTTCTTGGTCGCTGCATAAAGCGAAACAGGATTATCCACCTTGTCATCCGTAGAATACGGCACCTTTTTATTAGAGCCATACACGCTGGAACTGGAGGCGTAAACAAGATGCTCCACGCCGCTCGCACCGCCGTCGTAGGAATGACGGCAGGCCTCCAATATGTTGTAAAAGCCAATTAAGTTACTTTCAATATATGCATCAGGATTGGTGATGGAATAGCGCACGCCAGCCTGCGCTGCCAGATTCACCACGATGCTCGGCTTATAATCGGCAAAAATTTTGTCGATAAGCGCTTTGTCGGCAAGATTTCCTTTGATAAATACCCATTCAGAATCAGCATGCTCCGCAGCGCATTTATCCAGCTGCTGCAGGCGGTATTCCTTAATAGATACGTCATAATAGTCGTTCATGTTGTCCAAGCCGATGATTTTCACCGGGGACAAGGAACGCAAAAGCTCCAGTACAAGGTTGCTGCCGATGAAGCCGGCCGCACCAGTTACTAAAATTGTCTGCATGATATACCTCTTTTCAGTAGTAGCGTACCTGAATTAAACTCCGAGGTTAAAATTCAAAATACTAAACTTTTTATCACTATATATATTTTAATATGGATATTTTAAAAGTCAAGAGGAAAAGAAAGCGCAGGCCCTGCTTGCCGCATTTTTTGGCCTGCGCAGACAAAAAAAGCCCGCCAGTGTATTAGTCGTACACTGACGAGCTCTGCTCATTTTAGCCAATCAAGGCATTATTTCTTTAATATTTTAACACTACCTGCGAAGCAAGCTCCGCCTCCCTAATAAATTGAAATTATTCTACATAGCTTTCGCGCAGCAGCTTAATCTCTGCGGCATAGCCTGGCAGCTCGTTCGGCGTCTCCAGATAAAACGGCAGTCCGCGCAATGCCGGATGGTTAATCACTGCAGTCAGCGCCTCCAGACCAATATTACCGGCACCGATGCACGCATGGCGATCCTTATGACTGCCGCAGATATTCAGGCTGTCATTTAAATGCACAGCCTTAAGCCGCTCCAGGCCAATCAGCTTGTCGAACTGCTCCAGCACGCCATCAAGATCATGCACAATATCATAGCCGCCATCAAAAACATGACAAGTATCAAGGCAAACGCCCATCTTTTCCTGCAGCTGCACCCTGCTTAAAATCGCTGCCAGCTCCTCAAAGCTGCGTCCAACCTCCGTACCCTTGCCTGCCATCGTCTCCAAAAGCACAGTCGTATGCAGCTCCTTATGCAGCACGCGGTTCAGCAAAGCAGAGATTTTTTCGATACCCAGCTCCGCGCCCTGCTTGACGTGACTGCCAGGATGGAAGTTGTACATATTCCCGGGCACATATTCGAGCAGCTCCAAATCGCCCTCCATAACCATCTGCGCAAACTCCAAAAGCTTCGCATCTGCTGCGCAGGGATTCATCGTGTAGGGAGCATGTGCCAGAATCGGCGCAAAGCAATGCTCCTGCATCAAAGCATTTAATGCCGCAGCATCCTCAGGCTTCACAGCCTTCGCCTTGCCGCCGCGCGGATTACGCGTAAAAAATTGAAATGTATCGGCGCCAATCGACAGCGCCGTCTTCCCCATCGCCAAAAAGCCCTTGGATGAAGATAAGTGACAACCTATATGTAACATGCTGAATCTCCTTGTATTTTATTTGGTAGTGGTAAAATGTAATATCAGAGTTTAATTTCAGTATGTCACCAAAGCAGTGATTTGTCAACCTTTTCAAGATAGCAGCAACGCTAACAGCATTCCCATATATTATTATCAGAATTTTCTCTTGACTTTATGCTATTTTTACGATATAATTACTATAACGATTCAGCATTTATAATTATATAAGCAGGACCTCTCGACTTACGTCGTTAGTATTAAGCTATTGATATAACTTTAGCTTTTAGCAGTACCTATGGTGCTCGGTGATTCCGAGCGCTATGAGTACTGCTTTTTTGTTTTTTGCGTATATGTTGTATTTTGTGGAGTCAGATATTATAATTAAAGGAGGAAAACTCTATGGCAATGTTATCGCCAAAATTTGATGACCTGACTATTGGTCATGATTTTCTTTTCAAAAAGGTTATGCGTAATCCACGCATTTGTAAGC
>JAIHZV010000159.1 GCA_022718015.1 Phascolarctobacterium sp.
GCTCCTGGAGAAGCTGTTGCGCTTATGGGAGGAAGTGGCAGCGGTAAAAGCACATTAGCAAGGCTGTTACTTCGCTTATTGCCGTGTGATACAGGAAAAATATATTTTCGTGGTACGGATATTACCAAGCTGTCCGGTAAAGAGCTTGCAGGCTTTAGGCATGCTGTGCAGTTTATATCGCAGCGTCCTGAAAGCTTTCTTGATCCGAGAAAGAATTTAGGCTATAGCTTACGTGAGGCATTGGAGGTTTTTTCTTTGCCTTATGTCGAGGAGCAGGCTTTGGCAATGCTGGATTTAGTGAAGCTGAATGCGAAGCTTTTGGAGCGCTATCCGCATCAGGTAAGCGGCGGCGAGATTCAGCGTATTTGCTTGGTGAGGGCGCTTTTGTTAGAGCCTGAGCTGCTGATTTTGGATGAACCGACTTCGATGCTTGATATTTCGGTACAGGCGCAGATTTTGCATTTGCTAAAGGATATTCGTGCTCAAAAGCAGATTGCATATTTGTTTATTTCGCATGATAGGTTAATAAGTGAGTGGTTATGCGATAGAGTTGTAAGAATTGAGCAAGGCTTAATTAGGAGCTGAGAACTATGGACCAATATTATCAGGACAACATGCTTTTGGGCATGAACATTTATAACTTCCTGCATCGCTATGCAGTCAACGGCAAGGTGTCGGGCAATCTTGCCTGCATCAGTGAAATAAAGAATGCTGCGGTGGTCTTATATAGTCCGCGTGGCTGCGGCTTTCACTATCGCTATCATGCGCGCAGCCGCAACAGGGCTGTTTATGAGCTGGAGTGTGCAGATTTGCGCAACAAGGACGTAATCTTTGGCGGCGAGGAAAAGCTGGCAGCTTTGCTGCGCAAGGTGGAGCGCCAGCAGCAGCCTGATTTAATTTTTGTGCTGCCCTCGGTGGTGTCGGATATCGTGAATGATGATATGGAGGGCCTTGTTCACAGCCTGCAGCCACAGTTCAAGGCGAAGCTTGTGCCGATTACGTCGCAGGTTTTTTCGCATATGGACAAAAGCAACGGGCGCAAGGCCTTGCGCGAGAAGGCCTGCCAGCAACAGAAGCAGAAGTTCTCGTCGAGCGCAGTTTATCCGGGCTGCGGCTATGTGGAGGTCATGGATGCCTTAGTGCAGCAGGTTATGCAGCCGCAGCAGGTGCAGCCGCGAAGCGTCAATATCGAAACCTTTGCCTGGGGCTATAATGGCGAGGATAAGCTGCAGGGCATGAGCGCGATGCTGCGCAAAATGGGCATTGAGGTCAATGCCTATCTGCCTGCCGCTGATTTACAAACTCTGCAAAGGGCACCGCGGGCTGCGCTGAACATCGTGCGTCGCAAGAAGTGGGCTTTGGCGATGGAGCAGCGCTTTGGCACGCCCTTTCTGCATGTTGCCGATATGCAGGAGTGGCATGGGCTGTCAGGTATTGGCGATTTGTATAGGCAGGTAGGCGAGCAGCTTGGCTGTCGTGAGCGTGTGGAGCAGGTGCTGCAGGAGGAATATAAGCAGGTCGAGGTTCGCTATCAGGAGCTGCGAGCAGAGTTTGCCAAGCATAAATTCTGCCTGATTGCGCATGGCGTGGCGATGCTGCCTGAGTCTATTCGTGTTTATGAGCATGATTATGGCCTGCCGTTGAGCAAAATCTGCATTATTATGAATCCGTCGTATCAGGCGGAGGCAGGCGTTGATGATGCGCTGATGCAGAAGTTTAAGGACAGGATTGAGCTGGCGAAGGCTGAGTATAATTGTCAGGCGGAGGTGCTTTTGGAGCCTGCTGCCGACGCGCTGCGCGCGGCGGCGCAGTCCTGTGATTTTGTTATTTCCAACGGACATCCGCGCTATGCCAATTTGGGCGTGCCGCTGCTATATAATCTGTTCGACAGGTCTGTGTGGACCTATCAGGGGTTCATAGATATTATGGAAGAGATTCAGCAGCTTTTGCAAAAGCCACAGCTTGCTAATGCGAGCCTGCTGCTGAGCAAGCTGGACTATGATCCTGTATTTTATCCGATGCGTCAGGAGGATGCAGATAGCAAGGCAGCGCGGGAGCTGTTTAGTAGAGTCTGGAGGCAGAGAAAATAATGAAACCATTAAGTAGCTGTGCTTTATTCGGTGCTGTCCGCGCTCTTAGCGGCATACGTGATGCGTTGATTTTGCAGCATTCTGTCGTCGGCTGTCAGTGGGGCAGCCTTGCCTTTCGCTATGCCGGCAAGCCTTATAATGTGCGTCAGGCGTCGAGCGTTATATATAATGAAGATGTTGTAAATGGCGGCGAAAAGGTTTTGCGCACAGCGCTGCAGGAGGCAGAGCAGGTTTTTCCGCAATGTGGCGCCGTGTTTGTGGTCAGCGGCTGTGTGCCGAACATGATTGGCGACGATGTGGAGGGCGTTCTCGCTGCCTGCGAGAGCAGGCAGCGGCTGCTGGCTGTGAAGGCGCCCGGTTATGCCGGCAGCATCGACAGCGGCGTGGAAGCAGCCTATTTATCTTTGCTGCCGCTTTTGCAGGAGCCGGAGCAGAGACTCCCTGCGAGCATCAATATTTTGGGCGTGATGAACGATGATTGCTATGCCGATAATGATTTAATGGAGCTGAAAAAATTTCTTGGCAGCAAGGTGACGGTGAACTGCACGCTGCAGGACTGCTCTCTGGCGGAGCTTGCGGCGCTGCCGCAGGCAGCGCTGAACGTCTGCTTTGGCTACGGCGAAGCCTTGGCTAAAAAAATGCAGGAACGCTTTGGCGTACCCTATATAAAATGTGCATATCCCTATGGCGTTGCCGGAATGCAAGGCTTTTTGCGGCAGCTGGAGCAGGAGCTGGCTGTTGATTTTACGGAGGAGCTTGCAGAGCTGGAGGCAGCAGCGCAGAGGCTTGCT
Organism: Phascolarctobacterium sp.; assembly: GCA_022718015.1. Classification (GTDB taxonomy): domain Bacteria; phylum Bacillota; class Negativicutes; order Acidaminococcales; family Acidaminococcaceae; genus Phascolarctobacterium_A. Next base: position 2,882 of record JAIHZV010000159.1, read on the forward strand.
TATCGCTGCGCTGATTATCTGACGAATCTTTATCAGCTGCCTGTGGCAGTGGCGGCGGATAAGGCACATTTGGCAGGCATGCAGAATTTCCTGACTGACGAATTGGGCATGCGCGTGCTGCTGGCAGAGGATACGGCCAGCTTCACTCTTGATGAAATGGAGCAGGCTGTAGGCGAGAAAAAGCCTGTGCTGCTGTGCGGCTCATCGTTCTTGCGGGCGCTGGCAGAGGAGAGGCAGCTGCCGCTGCTGCGCTTTGTCTATCCGTTGTTTGACCAGATATGCCTGACGGAAAATACGCTGCTGGGGGCGCGTGGCGCGGCGTTTATTATTGAACAGCTTGTCAATGGCGCGTTGCAGCAGAATTATAAGCCCGATGGATTGTATTCTGGTTTACGTGAAGGTATTTGTGAGGTTTGCCATGCATGAGCTTGAAACACATCCCTGCTTTACTGCGCGCTGCAGCGATTATGCTCGTATTCATCTTCCTGTAGCGCCCAAATGTAATATACAGTGCAATTACTGCCTGAGAAAATATAGCTGTGTGAACGAAAGCCGTCCCGGTGTCGTGGCGCGCGTCATGGAGCCTGAGGCTGCGGCGGAATGGTATTTCGAGATGAAGGCCAAGGTGCCGAAGCTGACGGTTGCCGGGATTGCCGGGCCAGGTGATGCTTTGGCGAATTGGCCTGCGGTGAGCAAAACGCTGGCCTTGATTCGCAAGGCTGATAAGGACGTATTCTTCTGCTTATCGACGAATGGCTTGTATCTGCCGCGCTATGCCAAGG
>JAIHZV010000160.1 GCA_022718015.1 Phascolarctobacterium sp.
CATCGCCTCAGCATTAACCTCGATTATTTTATTCATCTTTTCCAAAGAAAGCACCACGCCGCCATAAATCGGCACAGCGCCACAGGCCAGCCCGGTGCCTGCACCGCGCGGCACCACAGGAAAATGATATTCATTCGCCAGCTTCACCACGGCTGCAACCTGCTGCGTATTTTCCGCAAAGACTACAGCCTCCGGCAGATGATGATACGCAGGGTCAGTAACCTCATCATGAGCATACAGCTCCATCTGCGCTGCCTCGCTCAGCACATTCTGCACGCCGACTAAGGCCTGCAGCTTCGCAATTATTTCGTGAGAAATCTTGTTATATTCCATTGTAACTGCCTCCCTCATAAAAAAGATTATATGTAAAGTATAGCATCTTCTCAGCCAAACGCCAACTTTAAGCTAAGCTCTGCTCCCTCATGAGCAGACTCTGCACTGCCTTTTCCACAAGATTATTCAAAGATATTCCATGCTCCATAGCATATACAGCAGCCTGCTTATGCATTTCTGCTGAAAGACGCACATTGAAGCTGCCCTTGTATGCTTTTTCTGGTTCAACTCCCTCTGCTTGGCATAGCTCCAAATAATCATCAACAGCACCATGAAAATCTTCTATCAACTCTTGAGCAGTAGTTCCTTCATAAGATATCAGTGTCCTGATACCCATAACCTTACCAAAAAATACTTTATCTGTCTCAGAAAACTCAACTGAACCAATATAGCCCTTATATTCAATCGTATTTTTCACAATAATCCCTCCTGCCTCAAAACAGCAATCAACTGCTTCAACTGATACTCTAATAATTCTTTTCTCGGATGTGGTTTATGCAGCAATATTGAAGCATGCTTCTCACTAATAAACATAATCCGCGACCCACTTGTTTTTCCTTTATTACTTCTTACATAATCAAAATAAGCCAGTAAACTTTCTGCTTCACTAAACGTAAAATTTTTCGGCTTACTCAAGAGCTTCTTAATCAATTTTTCTTTCTGTCCCATGCCTTCACTCCTATTATAATATTTGCGCACAGCTTTCGCAACTATTTTTAGTTGCAATATGCTGCAATAAAAAAGGAGCAATACTACTACAAGTACTGCTCCTAAAAAAACATCAAACTGCGTATGCTACGCTCTTTATATTATACTATAACCTCACGCCTGCTGCAAATACTTATCTACAGCCTGCGCCGCTCCGCGGCCCTCGGCAATCGCCCAGACCACCAGGCTCTGCCCGCGACGCGCATCGCCTGCGGCAAACACGCCCTCTACGCTCGTCGCGTAGCTGCACTCGTCCGCAGCAATGCTGCCATTGCCTGCCTTCGTAAAGCCGAACTCATCGAACAGGCGCTGCTCGCTGCCTGTAAAGCCCATGGCCAAAAGCACCAGCTGCGCCGGAACAACACGCTCCGTCCCGGCAATATCCACCGGCACGCTTTGGCCGTTCGCCTCAATAATACGCTCAAAGTGGCGCTGCACATTCTCGCGCTCTACAATATCCGGCGGCAGAAACAAAAAGCCTACGGCATACTTGCCCTCCTCCGGCAGCTCCATTGTACAATTTCCACTCAACAAGGACGCGAATGTTACTTTTTGGCGAAAGTGAAAAATTTCTCTTGACAAATCGCGCACATGTTGCGATAATGTAAAGAACACAGTGATGTGTCGCTTTTAATTTAAGAACAAAATGCGAAGACCGGGAAAATTTACCTGCCACAGCAGCAAGAGAGACGGCGTCTGGTGCAAGCCGTCAGCAAGCAGGCAAAGAAGCTCACCCGTAAGCAGCTGCTCTGAACAAAGTAGGAGCAGACGTTTCCAGCACGTTACGCTGCCGATTCGCTAATCGGAACAATGAAGTACAACTTAGGGTGGTACCGCGAACAATTTCGCCCCTATCTGCAAGCGCAGATAGGGGCTGTTTTTTATTTCTAGGTATACTCTTTCTAACACAAAATCAATCGCAGTCCGCTCAGAAAGTAGCAGATGCAAAGAATGCCGACGACGGCGTATGCATAATACTCCTAGGAGGCATTCTGAAGCAGATGCTGCTTTATCAGCGGCCCGCTAAGAAAGAAGGTTAAAACTCATGGGAATGACAATGACGCAAAAAATATTAGCCCGCCACGCTCATCGTGACAGCGTAAGCGCCGGCGACCTGCTCGTTTCACAGGTAGATTTAGTATTAGCTAACGATATCACCGGTCCTCCGGCTATCAACGAATTTGAAAAAATCGGCAAACCGGTATTTGATAAAAATAAAATTGCGCTGGTTCCGGACCATTTCTCTCCCTGCAAGGATATCAAATCCGCGACCATGTGCAAGCGTATGCGTGACTTCGCACGCAAGCATGAAATCAAAAACTATTTTGAAGTAGGCCAGATGGGTATTGAGCATGCACTGCTGCCGGATAAGGGCTTGGTTGCTCCGGGCGAAATCATCATCGGCGCTGACTCCCACACCTGCACGTATGGCGCCCTCAATGCCTTGAGCACGGGCATGGGCCAGACTGATATCGGCTGCGCTATGGCGAGCGGCACATCCTGGTTCAAGGTTCCGCAGGCTATCAAGGTCAATTTGACCGGCAAGCTGCCAAAATACATCAAGGGCAAGGATATTATCTTGACCATCATCGGTATGATAGGTGTAGATGGTGCGCGTTATCAATCGCTGGAGTTTGGCGGCGAGGGCGTAAGCGAGCTGTCTATGGCTGACCGCCTGACCATCTGCAACATGGCTATTGAGGCCGGCGGAAAAAACGGCATCTTCCCCGTCGATGAAAAGACCATCGAATTTTTAAAGGAACGCGGCGTAACCCGCGAGTGGGAGGCTGTTACGGCTGACGAGGACGCTGAATATGCACGCGTGCTCGATATCAAGCTTGATGAGCTTGTTCCTGTTGTTGCTTATCCGCATCTGCCGGAAAATACACACCCAGCCAAAGAAGGCCACGCTATCAAAATCGACCAGGTTGTTGTCGGCTCCTGCACCAACGGCCGTCTGGAGGACCTGGAGCAGGCTGCGGAAATCCTCAAGGGCCACAAGGTCTGCGACCATGTACGCATGATTATCATCCCGGCAACCCAGCAAATTTATCAGGAGGCTATGCACCGCGGCTATATCGACACCTTTATTGATGCCGGCGCTGCTGTTTCCACCCCGACCTGCGGTCCCTGCCTCGGCGGCTACATGGGCATCCTCGCAGCAGGCGAGCGTGCAGTATCCACCACCAACCGCAACTTCCGCGGCCGTATGGGACATGTCGACAGTGAAGTTTATCTGGCAAGCCCCTATACCGCTGCTGCCAGTGCCATCACTGGTTATATCACCAGCCCTGAGGAGGTAGTAAAATGAGCAAGGTTTGGCGTTATGGCGACCACATTGATACAGACGTTATTATTCCGGCAAGATATCTGAACATTGCCGACTTCCAGGAATTAGCAGAGCACGCTATGGAGGATGCGAAGGAGAACCTGGAAATCAACTTCGCTGCCAACGTGCAGCCCGGCGACTACATCGTAGCCGGCAAAAACTTCGGCTGCGGCTCCTCGCGTGAGCATGCTCCCGTAGTCTTAAAGGTGAAGGGCGTAAAATGCATCGTCGCTGACAGCTTCGCCCGCATCTTCTACCGCAACGC
>JAIHZV010000161.1 GCA_022718015.1 Phascolarctobacterium sp.
AGAAACGATGATACCGTCGAGGCCCTTATCGAGCAGGTTATCCAGCCAGCGGCGCAGCTCAATGATTTCTTCCGGATGCAAATCGCCGGTTTCTTCAAAATCCATACGCAGCATCTGCTGGTTGCCGCCCAAAACGCGCAGCTTGGTAATCGTCTTGCGGGCAGCGCTTTTCACCAGACCGCTGTAGTCGATGCCTGCCTCATCCATAAGCTTTTCGAGCAGCACACGGTTCTCATCGTCTCCCGTCACACCGCCCATAAATACCTTGCACTCCAGATGTGCCAGGTTGGCCGCAACGTTCGCCGCGCCGCCCAGCACAGAATTAATCTTGGTAATTCTCGTTACCGGCACAGGCGCCTCCGGCGAAATGCGCTTCACCTCGCCCTGAAAATAGCGGTCCAGCATGACGTCGCCAATGACAGCAACACGAACATTTTTAATCTGCTCCGCCAAAAAAGTTGTAACAGCTAAATCAGCCAATTTATTCACCATCCACCAGCTCACATAAAATGTGGCCTATCAAAATATGCATTTCCTGCGCGCGTGCTGTAACCTGCGCCGGTACAGCAATACACTCGTCGCACAGCTCCTTCATTTTGCCGCCGCCGGCAGCCGTCATGCCAACGCAATAGACGCCCATGCTCTTCGCCAGCTCAACAGCCTCCACAACATTTGCGCTGTTGCCGCTCGTCGAAATGCCCACCAGCACGTCACCGGGACGGGCGAGCGCCTGCACCTGACGCACGAAAACCTTGTCATAGCCATAATCATTGCCCACGGCAGTCAAAATCGAAGTATCAACAGTCAGCGCAATAGCCGGCAGGCCTGCACGCTCCTTTTGAAAGCGTCCCACAAACTCTGCTGCCAAATGCTGGCTGTCCGCTGCACTGCCGCCGTTACCGCAAAACATAATCTTGTTGCCACGCGCCAGCGCCAGCTGCAGCTCTAAAGCAATTTTTTCAATCTGCAGCAGAATATCGCTGTTCGCCACAGCAGCAGCCACTGCCAGATGGTCCAGAAAGCGTTGTCTAATAATCTCTTTCATCATCCACCTCATTACCAGTTCACAAAATCAAATTTAACCTCAAAGGCATTATCGTTATCATAATCCTTATGCTTATAAATCAAGGAAAGATCCCAGCAGCAGAACTTATGCGTCCAGGAATATTTTGTTTCATAGTTTTCCTTCTGATCTAAATCATAACGGTTGACAACAGTAAATGTATTCTTGTCATCCATGATATATTGCAGGCCATTACGCAGCTCCTTAGCCATATCCGGCTGGTCATAAGTAAATACGTTACTCGTAAAATCCTCACGATAATAACCAACCCAGGTATTCCACTTCGGACTGATCTTCTGTCCCAAGGTTGCATAGTAAACATTCGTAGATTCTACAGAATCCTCTGCACTCTCACGTGTCCACTTCTTGCCAATTGTCAGGTCAAGAGAGGTATTCTTGCTGTTAAAAAGATAAATGCGGTCGTGGTTCAGGAAAGCACCATATTCCATATGCCAGCTCTTGCGGCCGGTGTCATCGTTTTTCCACAGACCACGCTCCACATAAGCGCTATAGGACAAAGGCAGACCGGGAGCAATATGATGATTTTTATAATCAAAGCGGATATTATTTTCCTTTCTTACCCACTCGTCATCGTCCTCATACCAGCCGTTTTCATAGGTAACCTTAAAGTTACGCTCGTTATGCTCCAGACCATAAACAGGCTTATACCCAGCCTTGCTGTAATAATTCAGGTCAGCATAAACAACAGCCTTGTCACCCAGCGGGCGCTCGTAGGAAACATTGATATAAGTGCCCTTGTCACTGTCTTTAAAGCCAATATGCGGTAGCAGGCGTTCCTTAGACTTATCCGTCAGGCTATTTTCCCAATAATCACGGGAATAGATGTGCTTGCCACGCACATAAACCTTCACATCGCGAGCCACCATTTTTTCACCGGGATAAACCTCGAAGGTTCTAGCCTTAATCTCCAGACAGCGTGGATGCTTAACCGCCGGACAGCGCGTCGTCGTGCCGCCCTCATCAAGAATCATTTTATCAGGATAAATCTCGGCATGTGGTGCAGAGAAATAATCCTTGCCATTCTTGCCATTAATTTTTTTCAGCTCGCCGGTCTTGCTGTTGAAATTATAATGCGCCCAATCGGCAGAAGACTCTGCTTGCTTTTCAACAAATCTGCCGCCCTTCAGCAGCCAGATATCACCGGTCTTCATATTGCCCTTCACCTGCGTGGTATAAATATCCTGACCGTTCTGCGTCACCTTAACATTGCCTTCAGCATGAAAATCACCGCTAACCGTATCATAAACAGCATGCTCTCCTGTCAGCGTAATAGGCAGGCCCTGCTGCTTTTCGCTGTCATGCTTCTCACGATGCTGCACCGCAGTGTTCGGTTCAGCCACAGAAACAGGACTAATCATACTATCACTGTTGCTATTACTAAACTGCTCTGCTGCTGCTGGAAGGCACAAGCCAAGCATCAAGGCAGTCGCTACAAAAGTCTTATGCATAAGAAAAACTCCTTTATATTTGATTAAGAAAAAATTTCATAGTAATCCACTTAACATTATACCATAAAACAAGAAAAAGCTCACTCTAAAGAGTGAGCTTTTCACGTTTAATTTTCGATTTTATTCTTGATAAACAACGCCCTGCAGCGAAATATCCTCAGCAGTCTGCACATAAGTCTCGCAGCCTACAGGAATAGTTACGCTATTGCCCTTAACAAAAGCGCCGCCAACAATACCGACAGGTCCAAGAATAATCATACCGCCGATAGCTGCACCGGCAGCACCCGCGATGCTTTCAGCCTTCTGCTTTGCCAGCTCGCCTACAGTAATCGGCAGCTTCGTGCCGTCTACGCCATAGATATAAGTGAAGTCGATATCAATGCGGCCATCCTTGCCAAAGATACCAGGCTGTACAACCTTTTTCACTACGCCGACACCAGTTGCACCCTTCGGCAAAACCAATACGTCATTAACATACAGATTATCAGCAGCCTTGAAGTGAACAGCATCACCCTGGCGGCTGTTCTTTGTGCTCAGCTCGGAGGTAAAGGCAACCTTAAAAACAGAATCCTTCGGCAGCGTCACCTGCTGTACAGGAACATTACCGTCAGTATAGGAAGCAAGCTTCAGCAGGCTTTCCAGACGACCACTCAGAGAACCGCTCTGCGCTTGGCCATACAACAGCTTTTCTGTAGCCTCCATACGGTTTTTCGCCGGACCGCCGGACATGCTCTCATTCATTTTCCATTCTACAACATTAAGCTTAGTGGCAAAGGAAGCCTCGCCATTATCAGGCGTACCCTCCAGATAATCGTACATATTATCAGCACGGGTAATGATAGAATCAGTAGTAACAGTGCCATAAACATCGTCTTCAAGACTATCCATACGCTGAATCAGCGAACCGCTCTGCTCCGTGCCGTACAGCATTTTTTCCATAGCGCTGATTTTGTCTGCCATCGGCAGCGCAGAATCAGCTGCAAAACCAGGAACTACTGTAGTAAAGCAAAAGATAAAGGTCAACAATAAAGTCGCCAGCTGTTTTTTCAATTTCCTTACCTCCATTCAGAGTTATATT
>JAIHZV010000162.1 GCA_022718015.1 Phascolarctobacterium sp.
GGCTTAAAGGAGAATGTTAAAAACAATATCTCCAAGCTGGGCAGCAATCTGCTGATTATCACCTCCGGTGGCCGTACCGCGAGCGGTGCGCGTCTGGCAGCTGGCGAGGGCGTCAAGCTGACATATGACGATATGCAGGCCATCGAAAAGCAGGTGGATGGCATTGCTAATATTTCGGCAAGCGTCAACAAAAGCTATCAGATGGTTGCAGGCAATCAGAACTGGACAAGCCGCGTAGAGGGCACGACGCCGAGCAGCTTTACGATTTCCAGTCTGGAGGTTGAGGATGGCCGTATTTTAAGCGACCGTGACCTTAGCAGCCGCAGCAGGGTGGCAGTTATCGGCAAGACTGTTGCAGACAGCTTGTTCCCTGAGGGTGATCCTGTAGGCAAGATTATGCGTATCAATAAGGCGCCATTTCAGGTTATCGGCCTTTTGAAGAGCAAGGGACAGGGCAGCATGGGTATGGATCAGGACGACGTGGTCTATATTCCGCTGACGACGGCGCAAAATCGTATGATGGGCATTACTAATGTGCAGCGTATTTCGGTGCAGGCTGAAAACGAAAACGTTATTAACGACGTGCAGGCCGAGGTAGAACAGGTGCTGCGTACTCGCCACAGAATCAAGGAAGGCGGCACAGATGATTTTACCGTAGGCAATATGGCGCAGATTATGGAGACCATGCTGTCGACGGCTAATAATATCACAATTCTGCTGGGCTGCATTGCTGCTATCAGCCTTTTGGTCGGCGGTATCGGCATTATGAATATCATGCTCGTTTCTGTTACGGAGCGCACGCGTGAGATTGGTATCCGCAAGGCGCTGGGTGCGACCTATAACAATATTTTGCAGCAGTTCCTTGTGGAGTCAATGGTTATCGGTATTATCGGCGGCACGCTGGGCGTTATCCTTGGCGTGAGTGCTTCGGTGCTTATCAGCAAGTTTGCCGGCTGGAATACGGTTATTTCTATCTGGGCGATTATTATCGCGGTAGTTTTTTCTGTGGGTATCGGCCTGTTCTTCGGTATTTATCCGGCGAGAAAGGCAGCGCTGCTTGATCCGATTGATGCACTGAGATACGAATGACACCCCCAGTCACTTCGCTACGCTCAGTGCCAGCCCCCTGAAAAGGGGGCACAAGGTCAACGGATTGCAACATTAACGTTTAGATATATAGTTTGTTAATCTTATATATAATTGGAGAAGAGAATGACAAAACGAGAACCAAAACCCCCGACAATTAAAGATTACCTCCAGGCCTTTTCGGATTTTCTGAGAAGGCCTAAAACTGTTTTTGACATCAAGGACAGAACAAAAGGCTTAATTCTGCTAATTGCCATAATTATTATGCTGCAAAAGGTTGTGCAAATGCTGAGTGATTGATATAATAAAATAATAGAACTGTTTGTGAGGAGGATGGCTGTGAGTGAAAAGGGACTTGGGATTTTAGGCGGTACCTTTGACCCCATTCATCTTGGACACCTGCATATCGCAGAGGCTGTCTATGACCAGATTGCGCTGGACGAGATAGTCTTTATTCCGGCGTTCGTGCCACCGCATAAGCTGGGGCAGGATTATGCACCTGCGCAGCACCGTTATGCGATGACAGAGCTGGCTGTGCGCAGCTTTCCGCATTTTACGGTCTCGGATATGGAGCTGCGCCGCAGCGGAGTTTCCTATACGATTGACACGCTGCGTGAGCTGCACGAGCTGTATCCGGAGCGTAAGCTGTATTTTATTATCGGCGCTGATTCAGTAGCGCAGCTGCATACGTGGCATTCTATTGAGGAGATGCTGGAGCTGGCCACCTTTGTAGCAGCCGGAAGGCCTGGCTATGAGGGCGTGATGGACGAGGTTGTGCGTCATTTGGGCAAGCAGGCGGCAGAGCATATTCTGCTGCTGCATACGCCGGAGTACGATATTTCGTCGACGGAAATCAGAACGCGCATCCGCAGCGGCAGCAGTCTGGCCGGACTTGTGCCTGCGGAGGTCGAGCATTATATCAAAGAGCATGGGTTGTATAAAAAGCAGGAGATGGCGTAAAATATGTTGACTATTGAAGAAATGAAACAGCTTTTGGAAAAATCGCTGGCACCGAAGCGCTTCAAGCATTCAGTACATGTTTATGAAACTGCTTTGGAGCTGGCGGCGGCACATGAGCTGCCTGTAGAAAAAATCGCTGTGAGCGCACTATTGCATGATTGTGGCCGTGAGGTGCCGACGAAGGAGAGTGCGGCGAAGGCTGACGAGCTGGGCATTGCTATTGATGAGGTTGAGCGCAGCCAGCCGATTCTACTGCATGCGAAGCTGGGCGTTTATTATGCGCAGCAGAAGTATGGCGTGACGGATAAGGAGGTGCTCGAAGGCATCGCTTATCACACGACAGGCGCTGCGGGGATGAGCACTTTGGCGAAGGTTGTTTTTTTGGCGGATATGCTGGAGCCGGGACGTGATTTCCCCGGCGTAGACGAGCTGCGTAAGGCTGCACGTAAGGACCTGGATAAGGCCATGCTCATGGCTTATAGCAATACGGTGCGTTATCTTTTGGATGGCGGACTTTTGATTCATCCGCATTGCATCGACGGCTACAACGAGCTGATCAGACTGCAGAAGAAGCAGGATTAAGCAGAGGTGGCAGATGGAAAAAGATAATAATGAGATAAATACTAGTCCAGACAGAAAAAAGCGCGTGCGGCGCAAGCTGCGCTGGGGCAGACTGCTGTTCTTGCTGCTTCTGATAGGCGTTGTCGGCACCGGTCTGTTTTGGTCGACGGTGTGGATTTATAACACCTTTATAAATCCGCCGCATGTGCAGGTGACGGCTGCGGATGACACTATCCGCAATGACCAGAAGCTCAACGAGCGCATCAACATCTTGCTGCTCGGCGTGGACGATGGCGACAGTGAGGCTGCAGAATCCGAGCCGAAGCGTACCGACGCGATTATCCTTTTGAGCTTTGACCCGCAGAACAATAAGGTGTCAGTGCTGTCGGTTCCGCGTGATACGAAGGTTATTCTGCCGGGACACAAGGATCCGGAAAAGATAAATGCTGCCTATGCTTATGGCGGCGCAGTCATGGCGAAGCAGACGGTGGCAAACCTTCTGCGCGTGCCTATTCATTATTACGCGCTTGCTAACTGGCGCGGCTTTATCGATGTTGTCAATTTGATTGGCGGCGTAGATATTTATGTCGACAGGGATATGTACTATGAGGATCCCTATGCTGACCTGGTTATTGATATCAAGCATGGCTATCAGCATATGGATGGCGAAACTGCCGGCAAATATGTGCGCTTCCGCAAGGACGAGCTGGGCGATATAGGCCGTGTACAAAGACAGCAGAAGTTCCTCAAGGCAGCGGCAGAGCAGATGTTCTCTGTGCAGAACGTCACGAAGATCAGCAGCCTTTTGGCAACGCTGGATAAATATGTTGAGACTGACCTGAATACGCTGACTATGCTGAAGGCAGCCAACAGCTTCAAGCTGTTTG
>JAIHZV010000163.1 GCA_022718015.1 Phascolarctobacterium sp.
GTTCATCCATTGATTACAAATATGAATGTGCTTAGCAATAGCTAACTCGGCAAAATGCTTGCTGCTGTCTTTGCGGACATCGAAAAAATCTGCCAGCATACTCATACCAAGTGTTTTTCCGAAGCGTCTGGGGCGAGTAATTAACGTTACCTCAGCGATACTCGATTCGAGTATTTCGGTAATGAGGTTTGTTTTGTCTATATAGTAATATCCTTCATCGCGAATTTTGGCGAAATTAGAGATACCAACAGGAAATTTCAATCCGTTCAACCTTATCGCTCCTCTCATATAACCTGTTTATTGCCTTAATTATATCATAATATCAAGACCTTAGATAAGGCTTTTTACACACAAATTCAACCATGGAATCAGGTTCCTCTACAAGCGTAAAAGCAAATCAAAACGCTGCAAGGAAAAATCATAAGGATTTTTTTGTTGCAGCTAGTGATAATAAGAAAAATTTAGTGTATAATGTACCTATAGTGTTAAGAAAGAGGTGATTGCCTTGAATATGGCCTTAAGAATAAATCCTTATACTCCTGGTGCAGGCATGGTACCACGCTATCTTGCCGGTCGCGAAGCCTTACTAGAAGAAGCCAAAGACACGCTGGCTTATGTTGCCAATGGTTACGCCACACGTTTACTCATGTATTATGTCCTGCGCGGTGTTGGCAAAACTGTTCTGCTAACAGAAATCGAAAGCATTGTCCAAGAGAATAATATCTATTACGAGCATATCGAAGCTATGGAAAATGCTTCATTCATGTCCAGCATTTCCTTAAAGGTCGGCCAAAAAATAAATACTGGCGCTATTCTCTTTATTGATTAAGTGCAATATCTTAAAAATGCTGAATTTGAAGCCCTTATGGCCGCTATCCATCGCTGCAACCAGCTTGGTTTGCCCTTAGTTTTAATTGCAGCCGGCTTACCCAAAATCGCTAAAATTGCCGGCGATATCAAGTCTTATGCTGAACGCCTCTTCAAATTTATTCCCGTGGATAAGCTGCAAGAGGATGATGCCAAGCAGGCTTTAATTCAACCGGTCAAAAAGCTTCTTATAAATTTATTTTTAGACAAGGTCGTTGTCACCGACAAACAGATTGATATCAAGCTTACTACAGACGCAATCTCTAATATGCTTACAAAATAACGATTAATATACAGCGGGAGCTGCCGTACTTACTATAAGCACAACAGCTCCTGCTTTTTTCTAACAACTTCTCGTCCATTGATTTTCAATGAGACTATTACCCCATTACAACCTCAACAGCTTTACTCTGAAAGGCAATTCCATATTTCACAATATCCGTCACGCCCTGAGCACGCAGCTCAGTATCATATTTTCGTTCCTCTATCTGACTTAGTGCTGTCTGCGCAAGCTGTTTGAGATTTACAGCATCATTCTTACCTGCGGCCTTTATCTCAATAATGATTCCAGGCAAGCCTGCACTTTTAGGCACAAGCTGAATATCATATCTGCCCAAACCGCTTTCCCTGTTAGAACAAATCGTATAATTGCTTTCAGCTATAGCTATCAAGCCCAGCATCAGCCCATGATAATAGTTTTCCTTCAAATTATCATAATAGCTAATGGTTTCCATCATGAAAGTGCTGAGAGTTGCTTTTATTTTCTCAGCATCTTTTTTAAACAAAGCGTTGCCTAAGTCCGTAACCGTATTTTCCCCAATGCGCTCTGTCAAAAGCGACAGTATCTCATTATAATAAATCGTTTTGATTTCTTTATTAGGAATGCTGAGCCTGCATACATAATCACCTTTAAAATCCAGCTCTGTTTGCGTAGCTTTCAAATAGCCTGTCATTAACAGAAAGCCTAAAATATTCGTCTGCGGTTCCTTTAGTTTTGGGTAGATGATATTAGTCTTAACTACCGACCACACCTCAGCTTCTCCTAGCAAGGCATGTAAATTTTTATACGTATCATCGTTATAGGTCTTTAAAATTTCCTGGATTATTGTATTAGCAGAAGTCTGCACCCAATAGGGCATAGCCTGGCAATCATTACTAAAATAATTGATGACGGACCACGGATTGAAAATCTCTGTTTCCCCAAATTTATAACCGTCATACCAGGCCTGCACCTCTGCAAGCTTATCTTTATGCTCGTAATACTCAGCCATCTGCTGAACCTCGCTAGTTGTGAAGCCAAAATACTCACTGAATTTTTTATCTAAGACAGAGCAGACGCGAATATTATTCAGTCCGCTAAAAATGCTTTCCTTAGCCACACGCAAAATACCTGTCATAATAATCTGCTTGGCATGTGGATTATCCTTCAGCGCAGCAGAGAAAAAGTTTCTGATGAATTCAATCGCCTCATCATAATAGCCATTGACAAAGCCTTCCTGAATTGGCGTGTCATATTCATCAATGATGATAACAGGAGCCTGCTTATGATGCTTATGCAGCATTCTGCTCAGCGCCTGCAAGCTAAATACATATTCTGCTTCCGTCGCAACATCTTTTGTAATCCTATAAAAAAGTGCTACATCTGTCTGAGATATCTCTGTACTATTTTTCAGCTCTTGATGACGGTCATATTCCGTTTTGATGATATATTTTAAAAGTTCATAGGCCGTTTCCCATTTTCTAGCCTTGATGTCTTTTAAAGAGAGATAGATAACAGGATATTTTCCCTGATGATTGATATATTCTTCGCCCTGCTGCCAAATTTTTTTATCCGTGAAATATTCACTGGTAGCTTCAGCAGTTTTTTCAAAAAAAGTACGCAGCATATCCATATTCAACGTTTTACCGAAGCGGCGTGGACGTGTGAAAAGAATTATTTTATTTTTTTCATCCAAAAGCTCTTTGACTAACAAGGTCTTGTCGATATAATAACTCTCCCTGCAAATTTCTTTGTAATTTGTATTGCCAACGGGCAGCGGTAATTTTTTCGTCATCAGGAACACGCTCCTCTCTCTTTATGCTATATTCATTATATCACAAACGGAACTATTTTCTATGTCATTCTTTTAAATTTATACACAAAAAAACTGATTGACTTCTACAAGTGCAATCAGTATTCTTCTCTATATTCAATTACAACCAAAATGTATATATCTGGTTGGTGCCGCGGACCGGAATCGAACCGGTACGGGTATCACTACCCGAGGGATTTTAAGTCCCTTGCGTCTGCCAGTTCCGCCACCGCGGCAGACAAAACAACTTAAGTCCATTTTCTATTTTTAGAAATAAAAAATGGAGGCGACACCCAGAATCGAACTGGGGATAAAGGTTTTGCAGACCTCTGCCTTACCGCTTGGCTATGTCGCCTTGAAAATGGAGCGGAAAACGAGATTCGAACTCGCGACCCCCTCCTTGGCAAGGAGGTGCTCTACCACTGAGCTATTTCCGCATATGGTGCCTCAGCACAGAATCGAACTGTGGACACAAGGATTTTCAGTCCTTTGCTCTACCAACTGAGCTACCGAGGCATAATGG
>JAIHZV010000164.1 GCA_022718015.1 Phascolarctobacterium sp.
TCCGGGAAGGACAGCTCTCCGGCCGCCTGCTTGCGCAGCAGGCCGCGCAGTACGCCGTTGACAAATTTGGCACTGCCCTCATGGCTCACGCTGCGCGTCAGCTTCACGGCCTCGTTGCAAGCAGCAGAGGCAGGAATACGCTCCATATAGAGCAGCTGGTAAGCGCTCATGCGGAGGATACACAAAATCTCCGGCGCCACCTTGTCGAGCGGACGCGTAACGCACTGCGCCAGATACCAGTCCAGCGTACCCAGTGCCTTCACCGTGCCGTAGACCAGCTCCGTCGCCAGCCTTCTGTCCAAATCGCTCAAACGGCTGCCTCGCAGATACTGATTCAGCGCAATATTCGTATAAGCACCATCGTCAAGCACCATGCGCAGCACCAGCGCCGCTGCTCCACGCGCTGTATCGGGGTAATTAGTTTTTCTCTCTTGCGGCTTTTTGCCCGCTTGCTTCTTTAGCATTCGCTTCTCCCTTAGCAATATCGTCCTCAAGCATAAAAGTCAGCACTGCTGCTTCCAGCTTTTTCATGTCTACACGCGTATTGAAGCAGGGGCCGAAGGGACGCTCATTAAGCACACCGAGCACCGGCAGCGGAAAAACATCCTGAATGCCGCTCGTGAGGTCGCGCTCGCACGCCACCGCCACAATCGCCTTCGGACGTGCCTGCTTCACCATCTGACGCGCCAGCGTGCCGCCTGTCGCCACAGCGAAATGACAGCCATACTTATGCGCCAGTCCCAGCATCGAGCCTACACTGCAGCGGCCGCACTGCTTACAATTTTCTACGTTACGGGTAATTTTATGCACGCAGGTATCTAGCTGAATACAATGCGGCGTCAAAATCATAATACGGTTGGCAGGAACCTTCACCTTATGCTGCAGCACCAGCTTGTTGCTGACCTCGATGAAGGACTGCTCAATTTTATCTCGCGGAATATTAAATAAATGACCTAAAACCACGGCAAACGGAAAGAGAATATTAATCGCCTTCCATGCCCAGAAGTACAGAATTTTGATTACCGGTATACCCAAAAGCGCCATCACGATACCAAACACGCCGCTCAGCATTGCGATAACCAGCACCACGCCCACAAAGCCTAAGATAATGGGCAGCACCCAGCTAATCTGGTATAACCCCGGAAAGCTCACCTTCCAGACAACGTAAACCATCACTGCACTCAGCAGCGCACTGACAGAGGTCAAGGCCATAAAAATACGTTTTTTGGGTTTAAAAAGTTCATCTTCCATTGTATTTAAATAGAATGCTCCTTAATGAATAAGCCTCAGACACAAAAACACCTGCTGCTTTAGCCAAGAATATCGCCCTCGGCAACACCACGGCCGTTCAGGAAAACCTGTGCTGCCATTCTTTTTTTCGACTCCGGCTGCACCTCGGTAATCTCCAGCACGCCGCTGCCGCAGGCTATAAAAAAGCTGTGCTTGCCTGCTTCGACAACAGTGCCGGCTGCAGCCTCGCTCTTTTTATCTGTCAGACGGCTGCCCCAAATTTTCAGGCTCTTGCCGTTCGGCAGCTTCGTGAAGGTGCTCGGCGCCGGATTAAAGCCGCGGATAAGGTTGTGCACCTCCTGCGCACTCTTCGTCCAGTCGATATGCTCCATGCTGCGGTCAAGCAAGGTTGCATAGGTTGCCTCCGCATCATTTTGCGGCTCAGCGACAGCCGTGCCGGCAGCAATATCATCAATAACCTTCAAGAGCAACGCTGCACCCTGCTCGCGCAAAGCGTCATGCAGCTCGCCCATCGTCGTATTCTCTGCGATAGGCACAACAACCTTTTCCAGCATCGCGCCGGTATCGGGAATAAACTCGCCGCCCTCAATCGGACAGCGCACATCAGGATGCGTCGCCACATAGGGCACACCCTTATCAATCAAACGGCAGGCAATCGCCAAGCGTTCATACGTCAGCGTCTGGTCAAAGCCGACTACAACGTAATCAGCACCCTCCTCCAGCGTGTTCGTCAGCGTAAAGCCGGCCTCCTCAATCGTCGTCAGAAGCTGCGGTGTACCCAGCACAAAAAGTCGGGCACCGGGCTTATTTTTGCTCATCCAGTTCGTCAGCGCATCCGAGGAAATCAGGATATTTTTACGCGTTACCGGCACACCCAGGCCGTTCATCTTCTGCACATAATGCTCATGGCTGCGCGAAGAATTATTCGTCAGCAGGTAATACTCACGCCCTGCAGCCTTCAGTTTATCAAAAAAGCCCTCCATACCAGGAATCAGCTCATTACCAAGGTTAATCGTTCCATCCATATCAAAAAGAAAACACTTCATCTGCGCCAGGCGCTTGTAATCGTAGGTCATTGTCTATCCTCCAAAGTATATATATATCTGTATTATATAATATTTTTGCAGATTGTGCTACTAGATGCGCTGAAATGTAATAAAAAGCGTCTGTTTTAAGCCTTCGCTGCATAAAAAAGAACTGACACCGGCGGCAACCAGTATCAGTTCTACGTGCTTTGAAATTTTAAATTAAATTTTTCTTATGCTCAGCCTTTTTGTTTTAAGAGCTTTGCGATTTTAAGAACTTCTTCCAGGCTAATATCCTGGTCTTTGCTTTCAGCCTTCTCATCCAGGTCTACAAAGAAGTTGCTCATGTTGCATTCCAATAAGGTATGCAGCTTCAACAGGTTCGGCAGAGTTACCGGCACACGACCACATTCGATGTTGCACAGATGTGTTTGAGAAATGCCCATCTCTTTAGCCAGACCAGTCTGGGTGAGATTTTTGGCAGTACGCAGTAAACGGATTCTGCGACCAATAAGCTTAATTTCTTCTTGCATTTTTTAGCACCGCCTTTCATTTGACATGCGACAAATTATCTTAAACTAATAAAGCACTTATTTTAAGTTTACCACGTTTTTCAGATTTGGCAAGAGGTTTGCCGTAAATTTTATTTATCTTCATCTATATTTTAATTACTAGTCTACGAAAATGCAAGTCTTTTTTTGATTATCTTCTTTTGTCAGGCTCTTGCTTTTAACAATCACGCAAGAAATTACAAGTTTAAGGAACTTTTTTGTTAGCCCAAAAGCAGACGGTCACTCGCCATTTCGGCACCGCTGGCCTGCTCGAACATCTCCAGCAAATCGGCAATCTGCAGATGCTTTTTCTCTTCGCCCTGCACGTCGATAATCACGCGGCCATTATGCAGCATAATCAGACGGTTGCCATAGCGCAGCGCATCACGCATATTATGCGTAATCATCAGCGTCGTCAGCTGATCGCGCGTAACAATTTTTTCCGTCAGCGCCAGCACCTTCGCTGCCGTCTTCGGATCAAGTGCCGCTGTATGCTCGTCGAGCAGCAGCAGCTTCGGCTTTTTCAGCGTCGCCATCAGCAGCGTCAGCG
>JAIHZV010000165.1 GCA_022718015.1 Phascolarctobacterium sp.
AGCACGTCGATAGCGTCGCTGCTGTAAAACTCAAAGCTTATGTCAGGATATTGCGAGCGTAGGCTGGCGGCCTGCTTCAGCACTGAGGCGGAAGGATTACCGCCAATGGATATTTTGCCGCTGAACTGGGAGGTGTCAGTGCTTAATTCCTGCTTGGTCTTATCTAGTAGTGCTGTGATTTCTTCAGCACGCTTACGCAGCAGCACGCCGTCCTCAGTCAGTGTTATTTTACGCTTGCCGCGGACTAGCAGTGTTTTGCCAAGCTCTTTTTCCAGTTCCATGAGCTGCTTAGACAGCGAGGGCTGGGCGATGTGCAGGCTTGCAGCGGCACGTGTTATGTTTTCCTCATGCGCTACGGCGAGAAAGTAGCGCAGTACGCGGATATCCATGTCATTCACCTCATTAGAAAGATTATTTAAGGCGATTATAACGCGCAGAAATATGCTTGTCAACTATGATTAACCATTCTTTATATGTATTTGCTATTGTCGGTAAAACAGCTTATACTAGTTGCAGATGAAGAAAGTTGAAAGGAGCAGATGGATATGCAAGAAAAAATTGCTTTGAATAATGGTGTAGAAATGCCAAAGCTTGGCTATGGTGTCTTTCGTATGACTGAGGCAGCAGCTTGTGAGGAAGCGGTGGTGCAGGCTATTAAAGCTGGCTATAGACTTATTGATACAGCAGCAGCCTATGGCAATGAAGAGGCTGTGGGCAAGGCACTGCGCCGCTGTGGCGTGCCGCGTGAGGAGCTTTTTATTACGACGAAATTATGGATAACGGATACTAGCTATGAAGGTGCGAAGCGAGGCTTTGCGCGCTCAATGCAGAAGCTGGGGCTTGATTATCTTGATTTATATTTGATTCACCAGCCGTATAATGATTATTATGGCGCGTGGCGTGCGTTGGAGGAATTGTACGCTGAGGGCAAAATCCGTGCTATTGGCGTGGATAATTTTACGCAGGATAAATTGGCGGATTTTATTTTTTGGAACAAGGTTAAGCCTGCTGTAAATCTGGTGGAATGCAATCCGTTCTTTCAGCGTGAGGCTGAGAGAGTATATATGTCAGGCAAGGATGTGCTGATGCAGGCGTGGTCACCGCTGGCAGCAGGGCAGACAGAGATTTTTACAAATGAGATTTTGCAGGCTATTGCTGCTGCACATAAAAAAACGGTGGCACAGGTGGCTTTGCGCTGGCTAGTGCAGCGTGGCGTTGTGCCTATTGTAAAATCAGCGAACCCCAAGCGTATGGCAGAAAATCTGGATATTTTCGATTTTGCTTTGACTGATGAAGAAATGCAGTTCATCAGCCAGCTTGATACTGGTCATACCTGCTTTGCTCCGCGTCAGACAGGCGTGGCAGTAGAGAATTTTTTGGAACAAGCAAAGCTGTATGAATTGTAAGCTACAATATTTTCCTTTTATACATGTGATAACCTTCCGAAGGAATAACCCCTGAAGTTAGATTTTACATCTGGCTTTTGGGGTTATTTCTTTAGTCGTAAAAGATGTGAATTGACTTTCTCCCAAATGATATGTTTAAATGGGAGAAAGAAAAGCGTTCTGGGAGAAAGGACGACTTGAAATTTTGATGGACTTTTTTTAGCGGCCAAGATATTTCATGATAAGATCAAATAAATTGAAGTTTTTGCCGACGTTGTGCTATACTAGTATCAGATATAACGTAACGGAGGTGAGCTGATGAAGTACATTTCAGTAGCAGAGGCAGCACAAAAATGGCATGTTTCGGAGCGCAGTGTGCGTAATTATTGTGCTCAGGGACGTGTGCAAGGGGCGAAGCTGCAAGGTGGAACGTGGGGGATTCCTGAAACTGCCACCAAACCGCAGCGTGCTAATAAAAATAAGCAGAATGAGCGTAGCCTGTTAGCTATCCTGCGTGAAGAAAAAGCAAGCAAATATTCTGGCGGCATTTATCATAAGACGCAGATTGAGCTGACGTATAACTCTAATCATATAGAGGGCAGCCGCTTGACGCATGAACAGACAAGATATATTTTTGAAACGAACACGATAGGCGTTGAGAATGAGGTTTTGAATGTAGACGATGTTATTGAAACTGCCAATCATTTTCGCTGTGTTGATTTGCTTATAGATAAGGCAAAGGCTGCTTTATCCGCGAAGCTGATTAAGGACTTACATTTTATTTTGAAAACAGGCACCAGCGATGCACGTAAGGAATGGTTTGCTGTCGGTGCTTATAAAAAGCTGCCTAATGAGGTAGGTGGTATGGATACAGCCTTGCTGGAAGAGGTTAGCGAAAAAATGCAGGCCTTGCTTGCTAAATATAATGCGACGAAAAACAAAACCTTTGAGGATATTCTTGATTTTCATGTGCAGTTTGAGCGCATTCATCCGTTTCAGGATGGCAATGGTCGCGTGGGCAGGCTCATTATGTTTAAAGAATGTCTGAAGTATAATATCGTTCCGTTTATTATAGAGGATAAGCTGAAGCTGTTTTATTATCGCGGCTTAAAGGAATGGGGCAAGGAGAAGGGGTATCTGACGGATACTTGCTTGGCTGCGCAGGATAGATATAAGGCTTATCTTGATTACTTTAGAATAGCGTATGATAAGTAGAGAGATTTCAGTTGTTGCAAAAAAGGTTAAAAAGAGGATAGATAAGCATTTATTAGGAGCTATTCGACAACTAAAACGGACGTAAAATAGAAGATGGCCATGAATCAATCAAAAAATCAATCGTAAAAATTTATGATTGATTTTTTGCGCGTTTATGCATATAATATAATCAATGAAGTTGAAAAGGATGCGATTATTATGCGTGAAACGAGAATATTAGAGTTCAAGGAAACGATTACGAATACTTTTTTAAAAACAGTCAGTGCCTTTTCGAATTACGATGGTGGAACAATTCTTTTTGGAGTAGATGATGATGGAAATGTAAAAGGCTTGCCGGATGTAAAGCAGGCGTGTCTGGATATCGAAAATAAAATCAATGACAGTATTTCGCCTCAACCGAACTATACACTTGAAATACAGAATAATGATCAGATGATAAAACTCACTGTAACCAGTGGCCTTCAGAAGCCATATTTGTATAAATCAAAAGCATACAAACGAAATGATACAGCGACGATAGAGGTAGATACTCTGGAATTTTCAAGACTTGTATTAGATGGCAAAAATATTAGATTTGAAGAATTGCCTTGTGAAGATCAGGATCTGTCTTTCGAAGTTTTACAGCGTAAGCTGAAAGAAAGTATTCAGATTGAAACTTTTAATCAAGATACATTGAGAACATTGAATTTGTATGACAATGTAAATGGTTTTAATAATGCAGCAGGGCTTTTGGCGGATAAAAATCATTTTCCGGGAATTGATATTGTCAAGTT
>JAIHZV010000166.1 GCA_022718015.1 Phascolarctobacterium sp.
GACCTTATTGTTTCCCCATGGCCTGCAGCGTGCAGCGCATTGGCTGGCAAATAGCGCGTGTCTTGCAGGCAGTGCGCTGGTGGCTTATGCTGCTGTATTACTGCTTTTTGGCGGTGTAAACCCCGCGCCGCTTTTCTGGGGACCGTATTCTTTGACCTGTGATGGCTGGAGCGCTGTCTTTTTGCTGCTGACCGGTATTGCAGGCGTTATTACCAGCCTTTATGCGCTCGGCTATGCGCGTGCGTATGAGGGCAGCCGTCTGCGTATGCTGGGCGGCATGTGGAGCCTGTTTCTGGTGTCCATGGTGCTGGTGCTGCTGGCAGGAGATGCGTTCAGCTTCCTGCTGTTCTGGGAGATTATGGCTGTAGCCAGCTTTATGCTTGTCAACCATGAGTCCGAAAAGCGTTCGACTTGGACAGCGGCGTATCAGTATCTGGTTATGACGAGCGTGGGCACAGCGGCGATTATGATTGCCTTTCTGTTGACCGGCGTTGCTTCTGCAAGCTTCAGCTTTGCGGATATGGCGAAGAACACGCTGACCGGCGTTTGGCAGCACGCAGTATTTATTTGCGCCTTTGCCGGCTTTGCGCTGAAGGCAGGTCTTGTGCCGCTGCATGTGTGGCTGCCGAAGGCCCATCCTGCGGCACCGAGCCATGTTTCGGCGCTGATGAGCGGCGTAATGCTGAAGATTGCTTTGTATGGCTTTGGCCGTTTTATTTTTAGCTTTTTGCCGGAATGGAATTACTGGTGGTGCGTTATCGTGACGCTGGCAGGCGTGGTTTCTGCCTTCCTCGGCGTTTTGTATGCGCAGATGGAGACTGATATTAAGCGCGTGCTGGCTTATTCCTCTGTGGAAAACATGGGCGTGATTTTTGCGGCTGTCGGCTGCGGCATGCTGCTGAAGGAGGCTGGCGGCGACTGGTATCTTTTAGGCTTTGTAGCTGCGCTGGTGCATGCGTTCAACCACAGCATTATGAAGGTGCTGATGTTTATGAGCGCAGGCAGTATTATGCATGGCACAGGCAGCAAGAACCTGGAGCTGTTCGGCGGTCTGGCACGCAAGATGCCCTATACCGCTGCGTTTGCCTTCGTCGGCTCGATGGCGCTGGCAGCAATTCCGCTGACCAACGGCTTCACCGGCGAGTGGCTGGTGCTGCAAAGCTTCATTACGCTGGCTACGAACAGCGTTGGCCAAAGCACGCGTCTGCTGACGGCGTTGTCCTTTATTCTGCTTGGCTTTACCGGTGCGCTGGCGCTGGGCTGCTTCGTGCGCTTCTTTGGCATAACCTTCCTGGGCCGTGCACGCAGCGAGGCTGTGGAGCATGCGCATGAAAGCGACGGCTTTATGCTTACTGCTATGGGTATTGCGAGCGTGCTGGTGCTGGCCTTCGGCCTTTATCCTGTGCCGGTGCTGCAGGCTGCAAGCTTTGCGCTCGGCGTGCAGCCTGACTTTGCCGCTGATGCTATGGGCCTGAGCTGGGCAGGCGTAGGCTATAAGCCTGTGTTGCTGCTCGTTCTGCTGGCAGTGCTGAGTCTGGTGCTGTGGCTGGCCGTGAAGGACAGCTTTGTGCGCAAGGACGTAACCTGGAACTGCGGTACTTATCCGACGCAGCGTCAGCAATACTCCGCGACCGGCTTCAGCAAGCCTGTTCGCAGAGCCTTTGATTATCTGCTGAAGCCGAAGCGTCAGGTGACCTATATGCGTAAGGACCACGCATATTTTGGCCGTCAGCTGTCTTATAAATTAGAAATTCCTGATATGATTACTGAAAAGCTTTATCTGCCCTTCCAAAAGCACTTTGTAGGCATTTCCGCATTCTTGCGCCGCCTGCAGCAGGGCAGTGTGCGTTTATATGTAGCCTACGTTATGGCCGCGATGGTGCTGGTGTTAGTTTGGGGGGCGTTGTATAAATGATGGAACTGCAAAATGATTTAATACAGCTCGCTCTGGGCTTGGCGCAGGCCGTAGCGCTGCTTTTATGCGCGCCGCTCGTGACGGGCATTATCAAAAAGACGAAGGCACTGCTGCAGAACCGCATTGGCAGCAGCGTCTGGCAGGAATATTACGATATCCGCAAATGGTGGGGCAAGGACACGATGCTTACGCCGTATACGGGTATTATCTTCAAGCTTGCACCCTGTGTATATTTTATTACGACTCTTGCCGCAGCCTGCATGCTGCCGAGCTTCATCGGTGGCAAGGTGAGCTTTGGTGACGTGTTCGTCTTTGTTTATCTGCTGGCCTTGGGCCGCTTCTTCATGGCAGTATCCTCGATGGATGCGGCGACAGCATTTGGCGGCATGGGCGGCAGCCGTGAGGTTTACGTGGCTGCCTTTGTAGAGCCTGTTGTGATGCTGGCAATTCTTTCGAACGTGCTGCACACCGGCAGCACCTCGCTCGCCGGCATGAGCCTGCGTCCTGATGAGGTCAACCTGACGGTAGCAGGCGTGCTGACCTGTATTGCCTTCTTCCTGATGCTGCTGGCAGAGAACAGCCGTATCCCTGTAGATAACCCGGATACCCATCTGGAGCTGACGATGATTCACGAATGCATGACGCTGGAATACTCCGGCCGTCTGCTGGCATTGATTCATTGGGCAAGCCAGCTGAAAATCTTGATTTTCTTAGTGCTTTTCGCGATGCTTTATCTGCCGCTCGACCTGCCGGTTATCCTCAAGGTGCTGCTGGGTGCTGTGGCTGTGGGCGTTGTGGAAACGCTGAATAATAAAATGCGTCTGTTTAAGGTGCGCGTCTATCTGGCGGCGGCAGGACTTATGCTGCTGCTGGCGGTAGTGGCGCAGTAAGGAGGAAGCGATGGAATATTTAGTAGTAAGTTTAATGTTTATCGTCTTCCTGCAGACGAGATTTATGGAGCTGCGCCGCGCGACGCTGTGTCTGGCTGTGCAGTCTGCTTTGATTGCAGCGGCCTGCCTCGTTGTCGGCATGAGCCATGGCAGCGGTCTGCACGCCTGGCTGCCCGGTCTTTTGACCATTGGCG
Source organism: Phascolarctobacterium sp. (assembly GCA_022718015.1). Lineage (GTDB taxonomy): Bacteria > Bacillota > Negativicutes > Acidaminococcales > Acidaminococcaceae > Phascolarctobacterium_A. The sequence goes on from JAIHZV010000166.1 coordinate 3,000, forward strand.
TCAAGGTGCTCTTTATTCCGTATGCCATCTTGAGGGTTGTACACCAGCTGCGCGACGAGCGTGAAATCGTCAGCGACATCAACGTCAACTATTCAACCGCTGTGGCTGCAGGCAGTCTGGCGCTGGGCTATATGGTTATCGACGGTCTGCTGCCGCACGTTGAGGGCCGCGATATTCTGGCGACCTCGATGTTCATGATTATGACCGGCCTGACGCTGATTGTTCTACGCAGCCGTGCGATTATGCAGATGATTGGCCTGATTACGATGGAAAACGGTATTTACCTTTTAGGTCTGATTATGACCGAGGGCCTGCCGCTGATTATCGAGCTGGGCGTTTTCCTTGATGTGCTGATTGCTGTTGTTATTTT
>JAIHZV010000167.1 GCA_022718015.1 Phascolarctobacterium sp.
AATATATGCAGCAGCTCCTTCGCGCCCTTCGCCAGCTCAACCTTGCCGGCATAGCGCTTTTTGAACTCTGCCAGTGACATATCATCTAAGAAAAGCTTGTCGCTGTTTAAAACAACCTCAGGCAGAGCGATTGTTTCACCCTGCACATGCTCCAAAATATCGCCGCCGGTCAAAAGTCCGGTAACATTAACCTTACCGCCAAAGAAGCTATTGGGCACGGCAACAAAGCGATGCTGCGTACCATATTTTTTGTTGAGCTTCTCCAAAAGCGGAGACAGCACGCGATAAGCGCTTTCGCCTACGGGAATCACCACCGGCGCTGCACCCTTAAAGCCGTGCATCTCCTTTAAGGCCTCTTCCCACTCCAGGAGGAAGTTGCGCGTCAGGCCAATGCCGTTTTCAAGCTGCGGGAAGCCGTCGTACCATTCTGCTGACGGCAGCTCACGCTCTGCCAAGAGATAAAATTCATCACCAAGATAAATAAAGGTACCGCCAGTCTCCTTGCGGCAGCGCTCCTGCCAAGGCGTAACCTGGTCGATAAGCGCAGCAGCCTGCTCCTTCGTAAATGTCGCCAGCTGCGGCAGATGCTCACGATGCTTAGTAATACCCACCGGCACCACAGCCATCGTCAGCACATTGGGATAATTGCTGTACAGGTCATGGAAGCTCTTAGCCAAAATTTCACCATCATTATAGCCAGGGCAGCAAACAATTTGCGTATGCACCTGAATTCCGGCAGCGAAAAGACGCTCCAAACGCTCCATAAGCTGACCGGCAAAACGGTTATGCATCATCTCACAGCGTACCGCCGGATCTGTAGCATGCACAGAAACATATAACGGCGTAAGGTGCGTGCGGATAATGCGGTCGAAGTCCTCGTCCTTCATATTAGTCAGTGTAATGAAATTGCCATATAAAAAGGACAAACGGAAATCATCATCACGTACATATAGACCCGGACGCATACCGGGAATCATCTGGTCAACGAAGCAGAAAACGCAATTGTTATAACAGGTTGCAACTCTGTCAAAAACTGCGGAATCAAACTCCAGGCCCAAATCCTCGTCGGGATATTTTTCAATATGTACCTGACGACGCTCGCCGTTAGCGGCTTCTATCTCCAAATCCACCTCGTAATCAGAGGTGTAAAAGCTTAATTCAATTATATCCTTCACCTGGGCGCCGCAGACGCTGCAAAGCTTCTCGCCAGCCTTGATGCCGGCGGCCTCTGCCAGACTGCCCTTGCGCACAGCACTAATAAGTCCTACCATTACAACTCCTTAAAAACCCAGCTCATAAACTTAAAAGAAACTAATCGTCTAATAATTATATCATAAGAGCAAAAAAAATGCAAAAATGCTTGACCACTACATTTTTTACATAGCGCCCTCTCAGTATCTTCCTCCCAAACAAAAAGCGCCACCGCAGCTTCACCAGCTATGACGCCTAAGTATATTTTACTCATCACTACCTCCCACAAATTATAGAAGAAAAGCGCAATTAATGTTATAATAAGTAAAGAAGAAATCTTATCGAAAGGGGGACCAAATATGCCAGCGACTTTGCCTCTACCAATCGGTAACACCGACTATAAAGAAACATGCAGTGAGAATTACTATGTTGATAAAACATTGCTCATTAAAGACCTGCTAGACGAAAATCTGAAAATCGTCCTTTTTACCCGTCCAAGACGCTTCGGTAAAACTCTGAATATGGATATGCTGCGAACCTTCTTTGAAAAAACTGCTGACGATAATAGTCAATATTTTACCAATAAAAAAATTTGGCAGCAGGGAGAACGCTATACAAAGCACCAAGGTAAATATCCTGTTATCTTTATTACTCTCAAAGATGTAAGAGCCAGAAACTGGTCCACTGCCCTTGATATGCTTAAATTTGTTATCAGAACTGAATTTGCAAGGCACAAAGAATTGCTCAACAGCCAAGCAGTATCTCTGACAGACCAAGCTATCTACAACAAAATTATCATGGATACAGCACGCGATTCAGAATACAGATTCAGCTTACAGGTACTATGCAGAATGCTTCATGCCCACCACCAAGTAAAGCCTATCATTATTGTGGATGAATATGACACTCCTGTTCAGGAAGGCTATATGAATGCTTACTATGACGATGCCATAGATTTTATTCGCAGCTTTTTTTCTGCTGCCCTGAAGGATAATCCTCACCTCATGATGAGTATCCTTACAGGCATATTGCGAATTGCCAAAGAAAGCATTTTTAGCGGACTAAATAACGTTAGGGTGTTTTCTGTGCTTGATACAAAATTTAGCAGTTACTTTGGCTTTACAACTGACGAAATAACTGCTATGGCTTCATACTATAATAAAGCTGAAAAAATTTCTGAAATCAAAGAATGGTACGATGGTTACAGATTTGGCACCAATGAAATCTTTAATCCGTGGTCTGTTTTAAACTATTTCAGTAATGATTGTCAGCCTATTCCTTACTGGGTCAGGACATCTGAAAATGCGATTATAAAGGAAATTCTCAAACTACCCACTGAATCAACTTATCAAAATCTAACCCGGCTTATGGACGGAGCAAGCATAAAATCTAACGTAGAAACGGATATTATCTATCCTAAACTCAAAGACCCGCAAGCAAATATCTTAGGATTCTTGTTAATGACAGGATATTTAAAAGCAACTGAAATTACACCTAATCTTGAGGGCATTTATGAATGTAATCTTGAAATTCCTAATAAGGAGTTACGCTCTGTTTATCGTAGAGAAATTTTGGCTCTTTTAAAAGAAAAAGCTGGCGAAAATACTGTTATCCGGTTACAAGATGCTTTGCTCAGCAAAAATACAGAACAAATTAAGTTAACACTAGGTAATTTTTTAATAAAAACAGCAAGCTTCTTCGACGGATTGCAAGAAAATTACTATCACGGTCTTATTCTTGGGCTGGTGACAATTCTCGAAAATACGCATAAGCTTCTTTCTAATAGAGAAAGTGGTGACGGACGTTATGATATCCAGCTTGAACCAAAAAGCTCTGAGCTGCCAGGAATAATCATAGAATTAAAGTCGACAAATAAAGCTTCAGCTAATCTTAGCTATTTAGCTACAACAGCCTACAACCAAATTTTAACTAAAAAATACGATACAGAACTTCTCGCTCGCAATGTACATACCATTTATAAATACGGTATTGCGTTTAGAGGTAAAGAAGCAGAAGTCGTAAGTGACTAGAAGAGATTTTTCGTAAAAACAGAGGAGCAGGTATTTCACCTGCTCCTCTGCTATTTTTTATATCTTACCCTCTTCTCGCTCTGCACAGCTTTGCCAGCTCGTAGCCGCGGCAGGCAACAAAGTCCTTCGTTTCGCCGGTAACTACC
>JAIHZV010000168.1 GCA_022718015.1 Phascolarctobacterium sp.
CCTCCATAGCATCAACGTCCTCACTATCTGCTACGCGCAGAACCTGCCAGCCATAAGCCTTGAAGCGTGCTTCAACGTCTTCGGTGAAGGCAATATCAGTAGTGCCTTCGATAGTGATTTTGTTATCGTCATAAAGGTAAATCAATTTGCCTAAGCCCAGAGTACCTGCCAGAGAAGCAGCCTCGGATGCAACGCCCTCCATGAGGTCGCCGTCAGAGGTCAGGCCATAGGTGTAGTGATTTACAATCGGAAAATCAGGTTTATTATATTGTGCGCCCAGCATTGCTTCTGCAATAGCAAAGCCAACGCCCATAGCAAAGCCATGACCGAGAGGACCGGTGGAAACATCCACGCCCGGAGTCATGCCATATTCCGGATGTCCCGGAGTTTTGCTGCCCCATTGACGGAAATTTTTCAGTTCGTCTAAGGACAGATCATAGCCAGCCAGATGCAGCATAGCATATAACAGCGCACTGCCGTGGCCGGGGGAAAGAATGAAACGATCGCGGTTGAACCAATTCGGGTTAGCCGGATTGTAATTCATAAAACGATCCCAAATAGTGTACATCAAAGGAGCAGTACCCAGAGGAAAGCCGGGATGGCCGGATTTCGCCTTTTCTACCTGGTCTGCTGCCAAAAAGCGCAAGGTATTAACGCAAGCTTGATCAATTTTCTGCATCGAGAAAACCTCCAATTTCTTAATCTCTAACTATAATTATACCATGTTTCTGATTATTGTCTACACTTTTTCTTTTTAATTGTACACTGTTTCGTGCTGCTGTTAGTCCTCCTGCCCCCACAGCTCATTAACATGTACCTCGAGCGCGTCCGCAATTGCAAAAATCAAATCCAGACTCGGATGAGCAGCACCATGCTCTATTTTGCTCAAATACTGGGGTGTTATCTCAAGCGTTGCTGCCAAAGCACCCTGGCTGATGCTCTTGCTTACACGGTGATACTTAATTGCATTACCTAAAGTCTCATAACGTTTCCTATACATCTTTCTTCACTCCTCAACATTTGTTACATAATTATTGTAAAGCAGATAACCGTGCTAATCTAAGAAAAAAAGTTGCGCACCTGCAAATCTCATTTTGTTGTGCAACATTATAGCACGCTTGTACCCCCCCGCAATACATTTTTGCTTTCTACATCATTCCTCATGTACTGCGTTAATTATATAACTCAATATAGACAAAAGCTGACTATCTCGTAATGCCAAAAAAATTTTTTTAACAGTTTACCGGCAACGCTGTCCTGCTGATAACCTCTATCGTCTCTCCCTGACTCTTCAGCCAAAAGTCAATGCCGGAGCCAAATACCTCCGCCTCCATAAGCAGGCCTTTTTCATCCTCTTCCAGAATACGTGCCGTCGGCAGTCTGTCCAAAACATATTCCGGCGATACGCCATGAAAATAAAAGCGTAGCTTTTGCAGCCTGCCGCCAAACATAAACTGCACACGCTTACGGAATTCGCCCTCCTGAAAGCGCTTAGCATAGGGTATAGCAAAATGCTTCTCTGTAATCTTGTAATCTATAATGCGGTCAATGCGATAAATCGTCGGGAACGGATCGTCCTTGATGCGAAACTCCAGCTTTTCCCTCTCCTCCGGCACGATAAAGCACGCCAGATAAAAGTAAAACTCGGAAAACATTATGCTCACCGGCTGCAAAGTTCGCGTAATCACCTCGCCATCATTACGGCGATACTTGATAATAACCTCGTATTGCTGGTAAATCGCTTCGCCAAGTGCCCACATCTTTTTCAAAAACTTATCCTTATGCTGTGGCTCCACATAATGCAGCCTTTCGTTACCGATGAGCTCGCATACGCGCTGCTGCTCCGTTTTCGGCACGCAGCAGTCAATCAGCTTATCTAAAATCGGCTTCAGCTCCTGCCTCGTAAAGGCTCTGCTTTCCAACAGAATCTTCAGCACAGCAAAGACCTCCTCATTGCTCAGAAGGTTACGCAACGGCGGTGTGAGCACATAAGCACCTAAAGTGCGGTCATAAATAATATCCTGCGTCAAGCCGTCACGCTCATTCTGTTCATGAAAGAAAGTACGTAAATCATCAATATCCCTTTGAATAGAACGCAACGAACAACCAAATAGCTGCGCAGTTTCCTGCTTATACAAAAGCTTGCCCTCTGCCAATCTTGCATACATATATAACAAGCGATTTTTCGAAGTAGCGAAACCTGTCATTTCAAAACCTCCCCCGACCAAAGTTAAAAGCAACATATATGTATATTTTAGCATATTTTAAAGCATTTGTGTTGCTTTATCGTCTAGATTTTACAAGATGATTTAGACAGAAGCTGTCTATGTAAAAACTACTTAATCTACTAAGCGAAATTTTAAATATTATTTTTGTTGCAAGTTTAGCTTTATACTCAAGAATTTGTTCAATAAAAAAACTGCCACAAGAACATTTTCTCGTCAGCCATATAAGAAGCCAAGAAATCTTGTGACAGTTTGGAGTTTTTTCAGCCTAGGCTCCGCTTATCAGCACTCAGCTGCAGCGATACCTTCAGCAGTTTTGATGTTGCGACGAACATCGTCACAGCATTGATGGAAGTTTTCTTTTTCTTCTGCAGTCAAGGGCAGCTCAAGTACACGCTCAACGCCGTTTTTGCCCAGCAGAACAGGAACACCTACGAATACATCCTTTTCGCCGTACTCGCCATCGAGCAGCATGGACGCAGGCATAATACGCTGTTCATCGTTGAAGATGCAGCGAACCATACGTGCAGCAGTGGAGCAGATGCCGTATTCAGTGCAGTGCTTGCCGCTATAGGTTACCCAGCCGCCGCCGATAGCACGCTTTTGCAGCTCCGGCTTATCGAAAGCAAAGCGCTCGTCCTCTTTCTCCAGCACGCTCAGCGGCACGCCGCCAAAGTTTACGCAAGACCATGCAGCCATTTGAGAAGCACCATGTTCGCCAATCATGTAAGCGCTGATGGATTCCGGAGCAACGCCGGTCTGCAGAGAAAGTGCAGATACCAGACGAGAGGTGTCCAGACCAGTGCCGGTGCCGATAACATGTCCCTTCGGCAGACCGCTCTCGCGATACAAAATATTAGTGATAACATCACAAGGATTGGTGATGTTAACAATAAAGCCATTGAAGCCGCTAGCCATTACCTTGTGGATATAGCCCTTAACCTGCGCAGCAGTAAAGGTAAGCTCGTCCAGACGGTCGCCGCTGGCAACGAGATCAATATCACCAATGCATTAAAACAAAAAGGAATTGAATGCATTTTAACTTATAAAGATGTTCCACACCGTCGATTTACGATGGCAGGACAGACCTTTCCGGAACCGAGTCCTTACGACCGTTATAT
>JAIHZV010000003.1 GCA_022718015.1 Phascolarctobacterium sp.
CCAGTATACGCTGGCAGTTGACCGTCAGAATCAGAAGCTGGAGCCGTTCTTCGATGCGCATCATCCGGCCATTCTGCGCCTGATTGAGATGACTGTTGCCGGCGCACATGCCGCAGGCATTTGGTGCGGCGTCTGCGGTGAGCTGGGAGCTGACCTTTCGCTGACGAAGGAATTTGTACGGATGGGCATGGACGAGCTGTCTGTGAGTCCGGCAAGCATTCTGCCGTTGCGTAAAAAAATCCGCAGCCTGTAAATAAATACAGAGAAAAATAATTTTCCTGCAAGGTAAAGAAAAAATTTTCTAAAGCCCTTGCAAAAGCAGATTCCGAATGATATAATAATTAAGCTTGTATATACTATATATACTTCTTCTGCTCCCGAGATAAGGGGGGCCAAAGTCCAAAGGAGGAGGTGATTTCGTGAAAGCATACGAAGTCATGTACATCGTTAAACCCGTTGAAGAGGAAGCATTTGAAGCAGTTGTTGCTAAATTTGAAAACCTCATCACTGCAAACGGTGGTAATGTAGAAAAAACCGATCGTTGGGGCAAAAGACGCCTTGCTTATGAGATCCAAGACCTGAATGAAGGCCTGTACGTTCTCGTAACCTTCCAGGCTGAAGCCGCTGCTGTAAAAGAACTTGATCGTGTTATGAAAATTACCGATGAAGTAATGCGCCATATGATTATCAGAAAGGGTGAATAATCAATGAATAAGATTATTCTTTTAGGCAGATTAACTCGTGATCCTGAAGTACGTTATACGTCTACAGGTAAAGTTGTTTGCCAGTTTACTCTTGCAGTAGACAGACCTTTTGCCAATCAAGAAGGCCAAAGAGAAGCAGATTTTATCCCCGTAGTTATCTGGGGTAAACAGGGCGAAACCTGTGGCAACTATCTCACTAAAGGGCAGCGTGCGCTCGTTGAGGGCCGCCTGCAAATCCGCAGCTATGATGGTAAAGATGGCAATAAGCGTTGGGTAACGGAAGTTATCGCTGATCGCTTTGAGTTCATTGAATCCAAAAAAGATTTTGCTGGTGCTCAGCATAACAATGCTGGTGCAAACCAGAGCTATGCTCCGGCAGCTCCCAGACCGCAACAGTCTGGTGCGCCTGCAGGAAACATGGAATCTTTCGGCAACGCGGTTCCCTTTGATGAGGAAATTCCATTCTAATTTAAGGGAGGTTATGCAATGAAACGTGAAAGAGGCAGAAGACCCAGAAGAAAAGTTTGCAGCTTCTGTGTTGATAAAGTTGAAGAAATCGATTACAAGGATGTAGCAAAGCTGCGCCGTTATGTTACCGAGCGTGGTAAAATTTTACCGCGTCGTATCTCCGGCACCTGCGCTAAACATCAACGCCAACTGACCGTAGCAATCAAACGCGCTCGCTGCGTTGCTTTGCTGCCGTTCACCTGCGAATAATTCGCACGGCGGTTTTAAACAAACAAAGAGGGTTGTCGCATTTTGCGGCAACCTTTTTTTACGTCCTACCCAAATTTTAACGTTTGGGTGGGGCGTTTTTGCTTTTTTTAGGATAAAATGACAGTGTAAGGTTGAAGCGAAGCTTAGATAAAACGAAAATTTTACCTCTATAGGAAGTACAAAACTTGACGATTAGCAGAAGGAGTTGATTGTAATGTTGAAAAAACGTATCGCAATGGGTATTATGGCAAGCTTATTGGCGTGCAGCTTTATCGCTGGCTGCGGCGGAGGCAACAAGGGCGGAGACGCAGCACCGCCGAAGCCGAAACCGGTTGCTGAGGACTTGAAGGATCTGCCGAGCAAGGATCTGAAGATTGGCACGAAAACCTACAAGCTGTATTCGCTGAAGAATGATGCTAAGCTGCGTTTGGAAAACGTTTACAGCAAGGGCATGAGAATAGCCGTAGCTGACAAGTATATGGTTTATGCTAACGTTAAGAATAAGCTGGTGCAGATGAAATGGGAAAAGGATGGCCTGATGCTGATCAACGACAGAGTTGATGATCTGGGGGGCAACTCCAAGGTGTCTACTGATAAAAAGGGCGTTTTCTATGACAATAAAAAGATGAAGCTGACCTATTTTGATGGTGACACTAATCGCATTGACCAGGCACAGAACAGATTCAATCATCTGGTGGTTATTCCTCAGGGCGCTGCGGATAAAGCGCTGACCTGGATGGTGCAGGGCGATATCAGCAAGGTTAATCTGCGCGACGGCTACAAGGTAGGCCAAACTATTGGCGTAGTACGCAAGGAATCCAGAGCGCGTGACGCTGCGGATAAGGATAAGATTGCTATTCCTGAATCGGTAATTGCCGATACCAATGGCGATTTCTACGTTGGCGGTCGTGCCCGCGTGCAGAATGACGATGTTGGCCTGGCATTTGCTTATGATGCCAACGGCAAGCAGAAGAGGATGTATGGCAAGGAAAGACGCAACGATAAGGACGTTATGTACACTGTAACCGATATGGCCTTGACCAACGATTATCTGGTAATCAGTGATTCCTCCGCTACTAAATCCCAGCTCTTGTTCTACAAGAAGAGCCTTGGCAGCCTTGCGCAAGCAATCAGCTTCAAGGAGCTGACAGGCAAGGAGGATACTCTGGTAGGCGCTTGCGTGAATCTGGCGACCATGCCGGAAAACAGAGTTCTTGTTGTACTGAGCAGGGGCAGAAGAGATGTTGATGACGAGATCTTTGTTCTGCAGCTGTAATTTGTTGAACTGAAGATAGTGATTAGAGGCTGTCGCACTAACTATCCATATGCGCCTCCTGGCATTTGGTGATAGATATCTTAGTGCGGCAGCCTTCTTTATGGCTGATTTAAGCGATGAATTAGATTTTTTATGTGCATTTTTCTGGTTTTGCGTGTTATAATATAACTATAATGATTCAAATGAGGTGAAGTAAATGAAACGTTCTTTGAGAGTTTTATTTTTTACAATGATGTTTACCCTGCTGAGCCTTACAGCGTTTGCTTATAATCCTGGTCAGCGTACCATCCATCTTTTGGGCGATACCTTAAACAGCGATAAGCATCCTGTACATCTTGTTGTGAAGCAGACTATTGATATGCGTGAGGTGCTGACATCGGAGGCTTATAACCAGCTGGCTCCGGCTAAGAAAAAAATCACCAACCGCACCGAATATAACGAGGCCAATGGCATTAACGCCGAGCGCATCACGACTACTGATGGCGAGGGCAATATCACGAAGGATAATGTGAGCTTTGTGAAGGACGGCTATTGGTATAGCATCGACTATCTGCATAAAACCTATGACCGTGTGCCGGAGCTGCCGGGCATGAGCATTGCCTTTGCAGAAACGATGATTAACTGGTTCAATAGCAAGCCGACGATGGGCAATGATGCCAACACCGGCTATGATTATGATATGATGACGAAGGGCATCAGCACGCTGAGCTTCTATTACGAAAAGGATACCGAAAACTGGAAGGGCTATAAGGTAAGCTATATGCCGCCGTTTGAGGTTGTAGAGGTTTCTGCTGTTGTGGATACGGCCAGCGCCTTCGCTCTGCCACCTGCTGATTTCAAACAGGTTGCCGATCCTGCTATGCGTAACTATGCTAACCGTCTGCTCGAAAGAAGTGCGAAATAAGTTATAACAGGCAGCTTTTGCCTGCTTATATATTAAATTTTGAAAGGTGTTGATTTTCATGTTTAAAAAAGCTCTTGCTCTTGTAACTCTTTTGCTGTCGCTTGCTTTTGCGACCGCTGCTTTTGCTGCTGTTCCGTCTAAGGAGTATATTGCTGCTGCCCGCGAGGAGGTTCCTGCTGCTGCTGTAATGTATGGCTATAAGGAGGACGTTAAGGATGGCGACGTGGAGATCAAATTCCGCGATAATGATGCTTTCCTGGAATATGAAGTAAAGCTTGATCTGGCAACGAAGAAGGTGCTTGAGGTAGAAATCAAGGGTGCTAACAGCGCTGACAGCACCATGATTGTGAAAACCGTAGAAGATATCAAACAAATTGTGCTGGAAGCATATCCTGATGCCCGCGATATCATCGTAGTGCTTGACAGAGATGGTGCAAAGGCTCATTATGAGGCTGACTTCACTACTGCCAAATATAAGGTAGAAGCAGATCTGAATCCGGTAACCGGCGCTTTTGTAAAAAGAGAGCTGAAATATTTCTAAGCAAAATTAAAAGCCTTGGCTGTCGCAGGCTTGCCCCTGTGCCGCACTTCGCGGCACGGAAAAGGGGACTGCGGCAGTCTTTTTTTGCGCGAAACATTGCATAAGCGCGTGTATTATTGTAAAATATATTAGATATAGAGTTTTTTAGCACACTAAATATATAACGAGGAGCGATTTACGTGAGTACAAATTTAGAAGTTGGTATTGTTGGCCTGCCGAACGTAGGCAAAAGTACCCTGTTTAATGCAATTACTAAGGCTGGCGCTGAGGCTGCCAACTATCCTTTCTGCACCATTGAGCCGAACGTTGGCGTTGTAGATGTTCCGGACAAGCGTCTGGACGTATTAAGCGAGATGTTCAAATCCAAAAAAATTGTTCCGGCAGCTATGCGCTTTGTGGATATTGCCGGTCTGGTTAAGGGCGCAAGCAAGGGCGAGGGCCTGGGCAACAAGTTCCTGTCCCATATCCGTGAGGTTGACGCTGTGGCTGAGGTTGTACGCTGCTTTGAGGATGGCAACATCACCCACGTTGAGGGCAGCATTGATCCCCTGCGCGATATTGAAATCATCAACACTGAGCTGTGCCTGGCAGATATGGAATCTGTAGAAAAGCGCCAGGAGCGTCTGGTGAAGCTGGCAAAGACCGGCGACAAGAAGGTTAAGCTGGAGCAGGCTGTTATGGAAAAGGTTATGGCTGGTCTGTCCGAGGCTGTGCCTGCACGCCGTCTTGGGCTTACCGAGGAGGAGCAGGAATTCTTAGGCGAGCTGCATCTGCTGACCATGAAGCCGGTGCTGTACATTACCAACGTTTCTGAGGGCGAGGTTGCTGACCCGTCCGGTAACGAGCATGTACAGGCTGTAAAGAAATATGCGGCTGAAGAAAATGCTGAGGTTATCGTTGTTTCTGCGAAAATGGAAAGCGAAATCGCTGAGCTGCAGGAGGACGAGGCGAAGGAATATCTGGAAATGGCCGGATTAGAGGAAACCGGTCTTGACCGCCTGATTAAGGCTGGCTTCAAGCTGCTTGGCCTGATGACCTTCCTGACCGCTGGCGAGATGGAATCCCGTGCGTGGACGATTAAGCTGAACACCAAGGCTCCGCAGGCAGCAGGCAAGATTCATACGGACTTCGAGCGCGGCTTTATCCGTGCCGAGATTGTTTCCTATGATGACCTCGTAGCATGCGGCAGCAAGGCAGCAGCACGTGAAAAGGGCCTGGTTCGTCTTGAGGGCAAGGATTATGTTATGCAGGACGGCGACGTTGTAGAGTTCCGCTTCAACGTATAAGCTGTCTGGAAAATTTTATATGTGTAGTAAGAGCGCAGCGAGCGAAAGCGAGCTGCGCTTTTTGTGTAGGTATATGGTATAATAAGATAAAAATGCGAATAGATTTATTGGAGGTGTGGCTATGTATGAGCAGATAGTTGCCTGGTGGCAGAAAAAAGATATTCATACGGACGCTGATTTGGAAGAAGCGTTTAATGGACATGTTATTTCCTTTGCTTATAACTCTGGCAATATAGAAAATCCTAATGTAACCTATCATGATACGCGTGAGATTTTTGAGCATGACGGCGTTACAAGTTACACTGGCGATATTCGCACTTTGTTTGAGATTCGCAATGCAAAATTAGCTAATGAATATTTTTTTGCAGCATTTAATGAGCATAAGCCTGTTGATGAAAACTTGATAAAAGAAATCCAAAAACGCCTGACGCTCAACACCTATGATCCTTTGCGCTGGAAAAAAGGAGAACGGCCAGGTGAATATAAAAAGGGCGATTATGTTACAGGTAAGAATGAGACTGGTGCCTGGCCGGAGGATGTGCCGGACGAAATGCAGGAGCTTATAGAAGATATTAGCGCTATTGATGATAAGGATGCGTTGACGGCAGCCGCTTTTTTTCATGCTAAGTTCGAAAATATTCATCCGTTTGCCGATGGTAATGGTCGTACAGGGCGCTTGGTGATGAATTACCTGCTTGTTATGCATAATCATCCGCCGATTGTTATCCATCAGGAGGATAGAAAGACGTATTTTGAAGCGTTAGAGGCGTGGGATGAAGAGCAGAACCTGCAGCCGTTGAAGGAATTTTTGCAGGCACAGACGGTGAAAACGTGGGAGAAGCAGGTGCTGAGGAGAAGAAGACAGGTATAGATAAGGGATAATGATAAAAAGTTTATAGATTGATTGGAGGAAAGCATGGAAAACTTAGAGTTATTAGTTAGCGAGTTGTGTAAACATAAAGAAGAATTGCCTTGGCTTGAGTTTAAACGTGATAATTATAACCCAGATATGATTGGTGCAGATATAAGTGCATTAGCTAATGCGGCAGCGTTGGATGAGAGAAATTTTGCTTACTTTTTATGGGGAATAGATGATGAAACTCATGAAATTGTAGGAACGGAACACAATTTACAAAATCTAAAAATAGGAAATCAAGAGTTAGAAAATTGGCTTAGAGGATCGTTGTCAGCGAATGCTGATTTTGAATATAATTTGATAGATATTGAAGGAGTTAAGGTTGGCATACTTAAGATTTGTTGTGCACTTCATACTCCTGTAACTTTTAAAAAGTTAGAATATATTCGTGTTGGCAGTTATACAAAAAAGCTGATGGATTGTCCTGCTTTACAATCCAGATTATGGAACAGATTACATAATAAACGATATGAGGAGATGTTAGCTCGACAAGATGTGACATTAGATGATGTTCTTAAAATTTTAGATTACAATACTTATTTCGAGTTAACTAAAGTTCCACAGCCTGATTCGAGAGAGAGCATAGTTCATTATTTGAAAGAAGATGGATGTATAGTTCAAAATGATAATGGATTATATGCAATTACAAATATGGGAGCGGTTCTTTTAGCAAATAAACTTACTGATTTTTCTAAGCTTGCAAGAAAGGCATTAAGGATAATTCAATATGATGGTAATAACAGACTTCATATGTTGCGGGAGGATATTAGCAAGAAAGGATATGCAAGTGAATTTGAGCATTTACTTAAATATATAGAAGCATTAACACCGACAGAAGAAAGAATAGGAGATGATGGACTTAGAGATAAGACTGTTGCTTATCCGGAATTGGCAATCAGAGAAATAGTTGCTAATGCTTTGGTACATCAAGATTTTACGGTTTCAGGCACTGGACCAACAATAGAAATATTTGCGAATAGGATTGAGATTATTAATTCAGGAATTCCTCTAGTGGATATAAAACGTATAGTTGATAATCCACCTAAATCTCGTAATGAGAAACTAGCTAGTTTGATGCGTCGCTTTAGGATTTGTGAAGAGCTGGGAACAGGCTGGGATAAAATAGTAATGGCATGTGAAATGTTGAAGTTACCAGCTCCAAAAATAGAACTATATGATGATAGTACTAAAGTAACGCTGTTTTCTGCTGTGAAATTTAGTAATCTTTCGCTAGAAGATAAATTGTGGGCGGTATATTTACATGCTTGTGTTATGCATATACAAGGAGAGCAATTAACTAATAGTTCCCTTAGAAATCGCTTTGATTTACCATCTACATCGGCAGGAAGTATTTCTCGGTTGATAAAAGAAGCTGTGAATAAAAACTTAATCAAGCCTTTAGATCCGACTACTTCAAATAAATATATGAAGTATATTCCTGTGTGGGCATAGGCTTATTTGCCTGTCATTTGCTATGGCCGAGTAATGATAATACAAAGATGCGTAATAAAAACAATTTACAGCTTTTAGAACTATAAAATAGACGTTTTATAAACATAGCTTATTTGCCTGTCATTTGCTAGATGTATTTTTGCCTATAATAAGATACATAAAACGCTATCTAAATTTCGTGTAAAATCATCGTGAAAAGCATAAAAATCATTAGCTTAGGCCGTTGCTTTTTCCCTGCAATTTGATACAATATTATACGGAAAGAAGGTAGTCTTAATGATATATGATACACATATGCACTGTGATTACTCCTGTGACAGTGAGATGAAGCTTGAGGATGCGCTGGCTGCGGCGACGGAGCAGGGCATTGGCCTTACTGTTACGGAGCATTGGGATTATGACTATCCCACGAATCCGGATGCTTTTACTTTTGACATAGATGAATATTTTGCCCGCTTTATGCCGCTGCGAAGCGATAAGGCGCTCATCGGCATTGAGATAGGCATGCAGACGCATACGGCGGAGGCGGATAAAAGGATTGCGCAGAGCCATGCGTTCGATTACGTGCTGGCTTCGATTCACTGCATCGGCCGTCGCGATTTATACGAGCCGGCCTGCTATGAGGGCCGCACGCGTCAGCAGATTGTGGAGGAGTTTCTGCATGAGTCGAGTACCTGTCTGGAGCAGGAGCGCGACTTTGATGCTTTTGCGCATATCGACTACATCTGCCGCTACTGGCCGTATACGGGGGCGGAGCGAGAGCTGCGCCTGAGCGATGCGCCGGAGCTGTTCGATCGCTTATTTACGCTGCTTATTGAAAAAAATAAGCCGATTGAAATAAACACGCGCCGTCTTGATGATGCTGCGGCAGTCGCAGGACTTTTGCCGTTGTATAAGCGTTATCATGATCTGGGCGGCCGCTTCTGCACGCTGGGCAGCGATGCGCATTACAAGGAGCATGTGGGGCGCAGGCTGCAGGAGGCATTGGAGCTGGCGAAGGAATGTGGCTTGACGCCTGTATATTTTAAAGCAAGAAAGATGTACATTATGGAGGACTTATAAATGAAATGCGTTCGCTTTGAGGATAAAAGAACTGGTAACAAACGTATTGGCTTTATCGACGGCGGTTTTATCCGCTGCGTTTACGGCAGTCTACAAACCTATTGGCAGATTACCGACGAAACCTTTGATATGAGTGATGTGCGCCTTTTGGCTCCCTGCGTGCCGAAGCAGATTATCTGCGTCAGCTTCAACTATAAACAGCATGCTGATGAATGCGGCGCGAAGGTGCCGAGCGAGCCGAGCATTTTTGCCAAGGCTGCACATACCGTTATCGGCACAGAGGACAATATTATCTGGCCCAAGCAGGTCAAGGAGCTGGCCTATGGCGCAGAGCTGGGCATTGTTGTTAAAAAGAAAATGAAGAACGTGAAGCCTGAGGAGGTAAAGAATTATATCCTTGGCTATACCTGTGCGAACGATATCACTGCTGCTGATTTGCAGCGGAAGGAGCGTCAATGGCTGCGCTGCAAGTCCTTTGATACCTTCTGCCCGTTGGGGCCGTGGCTGGAAACGGAGCTTGACCCGAGTGATTTGGGCATCAAAACCTATGTCAACGGCGTAATGAAGCAGAACGCGCGCACGAGCGATATGGTTTATAATCCTTATGAAATTTTGAGCTATATTTCCCAAAGCTTTACGCTTGACGCTGGCGACCTCATCCTTACCGGTACTCCTGAGGGCTTTGGCGAGCTGAACGAGGGCGATGAGGTTACGGTTGAGATTGAGGGCATTGGCAAAATTACCAACTACGTAACGAAAGAGTGAGACATTTATGCTAAAAAATATGACGGATGGCGCACCGCTGAAGCTGATTATACCCTTCATGGTGCCGCTGTTGATAGGTAATGTTTTTCAGCAGCTGTATAATATTGCAGATATCATCATCGTAGGCCGCACGATTGGCGTGGAGGCGCTGGCGGCAGTGGGCGCAGTGTCGCCGCTGTTCATGCTGACGATGGTGCTGACGATTGGCCTGAGCAATGGTTTTACTGTCGTAACAGGCCAGCGCTATGGCGCTCAGGATATGGACGGTATGCGGCGCAGTATTGGTACCTGCATTGTACTGAGCTGCGCCTTTGTGCTGCTTATTATGGGCATTATGCATCTCATTATGCGGCCTGCGCTGGTGCTGATGAATATTCCGCCGGAGCTGATGGCTGATGCCTATGCTTATGTGATGATTATCGTCGACGGCCTGTTTGCGATGATGGCCTATAACCTTTTGAGCGGCATTATGCGTTCTTTGGGCGACAGCAAGACGCCGCTGTACTTTTTGATTATCTCGTCCATTGTCAATATTATTTTGGCACTGGTATTTATTATGTATTTTGGCTGGGGCGTGCCGGGAAGCGCAATTGCTCTGGTTATTGCGCAGGCTATTTCTGCGGTGCTTTGCGTGATGTATATCTATAAGCGCTTTCCGCAGCTGCATATCCACCGTCGTGATTTTAAGCTGGACGGCAAGGAGCTGTGGGAGCATCTGCGTATGGGCCTGCCGATGGCTGTGCAGTTTTCAGTGCTGGGCTTAGGCATTATTATTTTGCAGTCCGTGTGCAACAAGTTCGGCAGCGAGCAGATTGCAGGCTTTACGACGGCTATCCGCGTGGAGCAGCTGGCCCTGCAGCCGATGATTTCCTTCGGTATTGCGATGGCAGTATTTACGGCGCAGAATTTTGGCGCGCGTCGTTTTGACCGTATACGTGAGGCTGTGCGCAAGTGCTCACTGCTGATGCTGGCCTTCAGCGTTGTGGCGGCAGTGGTCATGTTCCTCTTTGGCGAAGAGGTTATCGGTATCTTTTTGGATAATCCGTCTGCGGCAGTTATGGAGGCAGCGCATTTGTATATTTTATATACGGTGCCTGTGTACTTCTTCCTCAGTCAGATTTTTATTTACCGCAATGCCTGCCAGGGTATGGGCGTGGGGATGATACCGATGCTGTCGGGCGTAGTGGAGCTGATTATGCGCTCGCTGGTGGCGATTTATCTTAGTGAACCCTATGGCTATGTGGGCATCTGCCTGGCGGAGCCCGTTGCCTGGATAAGCTGTGCAGTTTTTGTTTTTGCGGCTTATCATTATTTTGTAAGGCTGCTGGAGAAAAAATGTCTGGCTTGACGTGTTTATATAAGCAAAAGGAATGGCGCTGATGAAAAAAGGGAAGCTTCTGTCTACAATTAAATTACATTGCCTTTTTGTCTGGCTGACAGCCTTTTTGCTGTCGCTGGCTTTGGGCTATTATGTCAACCAGCAGGCGGTCAAGGAGGCGCAGCTCAAGGCTTTTTATACGGCGGAGCTGATTGCCAGCCGTGTGGAGGTGCAGCTGCGCAAGTATTTTGATGTTGGCGACTTTTTAAAGAAGACTGTGGAATCAGGTTATGAACTCAGCGGTGATGATTATGTTGCCTGGGTTAAGCGTGTACCGGATAATTCTAAGGTCATCAAGGCCGTGGAATTGGCGAAGGATGGCGTTATCAGCGAAATTTATCCGCTGGAGGAAAATAAAACGGCGCTGGGCATGAATATGCTGACTAATCCTGGGCGTAAGGTGGAAGCGAATTTGGCGATGCTCAGCGGACAGCATACGCTGGCCGGGCCTTATCCGCTCGCACAGGGCGGCATGGGGGCGCTGCTGTTTGACCCCATTTATAACTATAAGAGTGTAGTGCATAGGGATTTCTGGGGCTTTGCGATTTTAGTTATTGACTGGGGCAGCTTTGTTGAAGAAAGCGGCCTGTATAAGCTGAGCGATGCCGGCTTTTCCTATCGGATGAGCAAGGGCGTAGCCGGTGGCGACGAGCAGATTGTTATTGCGCAAAGCAGCAGCAGTCTGCCGAATGATACGGTGAAGGTGGCCTTTGCTGTGCCGAACGATACCTGGTATCTGGAGCTGGCGCCGGAGGACGGGTGGATTACGCGCGGACAGAAAATGCTGACGTATCTTATCGCGCTTTTGATAGCGCTTTTTATCACGATTATTTTTTATCAGCTGGAGCTGAAGCGCTATAAGGAAAGGCTATATGCCGAAAGGATTCAGCGCTCTGCGAATGAAGCGAGGATGGCGAATGCGGCGAAAACGCGCTTTCTCTTCAACATGAGCCATGATATCCGCACGCCGATGAACGCGATTATCGGCTTTACGCATCTGTTGAGCGAAAATCTTGCGGATATCAAGAAGAGCCGGGAATATATCGGCAAAATCCGGTCTTCCAGCAATCTGCTGCTTATGATTATCAATCAGGTTCTGGAAATGGCACGTATTGAAAGCGGCAAAACAGTGCTGAATAAGCAGACTGTGAATCTCCGTGAGGTTGTGCAGTCGCTGAATACGGTTTTTGAGCCGAAAATAAAAGAGAAGAGCCTGCGTTATCAATCTTTGGTGGATATCAAGCAGGAGCTGGTGCTGTGCGACAGGACGAAGCTTGGGGAAATCGTGCTGAACATCGTCAGCAATGCGATTAAGTATACGGAGGCTGGCGGCAGCATTTGCCTGACGCTCAAGGAGCAGACTGGCGCTGATGCAAATAAGGCAGCCTATGAGCTGACCGTAGAGGATACGGGCATCGGTATGGATGAGGCCTATCTGCCGCATATTTTTGAAGAGTTTTCGCGTGAGCATACGACGACGGAAACGAAAATCGCCGGTACGGGACTGGGCCTGCCTATCGTCAAGGCGCTGGTAGAGCTGATGGGCGGCACGATTGCCGTGCAGAGCAAGGTGGGCGTGGGCACAGTGTTCACGGTTAAGCTGGCGTTTGAGCTGGCGAAGGAGGAAGCACCTGCTGCAGGCGCGGAGCCGCCGCAGCTGACTGCGGAGCAGCTCAAGGGCAGGAGCATTCTGCTGGCCGAGGATAATGCGCTGAACGCGGAGATTGCGACAGTGATTCTTACACAGGCCGGCTTTGTCGTCAAGCATGTTGAGGACGGCGCGAAGTGCGTGGCAGAGCTGCGCGCGATGCCTATAGGCACGTATGACGTTGTGCTTATGGATGTGCAGATGCCGAATATGGACGGCTACGCAGCGACGAAAGCTATTCGTGAATTGCAGGATGCACGCGCGAAGATACCGGTTATCGCTATGACGGCGAATGTTTATGACGAGGATAAGCAAAGAGCCTTTGCCTCAGGTATGACAGGCTTTATTGCCAAGCCACTGAATATCAAGACGATGCTGCAGGTGCTGAGTGAGCAGCTTAATGAAAAGTAAATAGACGTAAAGTAAAATCCCCCTGCTTCCCGTCATGATGGCGAGAGCAGGGGGATTGACTTTTATTTACATATAATCTAAAATGTAGGTGCGTGGTAAATTGCCACAAAAAGAGCGAGGTGATTAAGATGGCAAGTAACAGCGTAAGAATAGATAAGGAACTTTTTGATGCAGCGAATGTTGAAGGTAAGGCTAATTTACGCAGCACAGCGCAGCAGATTAATTTTTGGGCAAGGATTGGGCGCAATGCGCTTGCAAATCCTGATTTGCCAGTTGATGTTGTAAGAGATTTGCTAATCGCCAAAGAAGAACAGAGCGAACCGTTTTCGTTGGAGGATTAGTATGATTTTATAATAAAATTGCCGTTTTGAAATTAAAAGTGAATTATTATAGGAATCTGAAGAACTATTTGAATTGAAAACAACAAAATCTCCTGCTTCCTGTCATAATGGCGAGAGCAGGGGGATTGACTTTTAAGAGCTGTCACGAAAGTGGCGGCTTTTTTGCTTGCGTAACAAAATAAATGTACATTCAATGAATACTTATGGTTGACGGGGGGGTACAACGATTTATAATGTAAGTAGATTCATAAAGACGAGGTGAGTTGAATGTTTTGTACTCAATGTGGAAGCAAATTGCCTGATGATGCTAGATTTTGTAGCAGTTGTGGAAAACCAATTAGTACAGTTTGCGAAATAAATAATGTTAGATCAACCCCTAATATCGTGTCGTTGAAGTGCCCTGATTGTGGTTCGCCGTTAAATTGCAAAGATGAAGATACAATTGTTGTTTGTAGTTACTGTGGTAATAGCGTGCGAATTGAGCGTGATGCACAAGGTAAGGCTGTAGATGTAAAATTATGCTTGGTTTCGAGTAATTTAGATAGTTTATTGCAAAGAGCAAACGATTATCTGATTGCCGAACAATATGCATTTGCAGCGGATTTGTTTCATAAGGTGCTTAATATAGACGCTAATAATGAAGCTGCTAACAAAGGGTTAGATATAATAGCTGATCAAGTATTTAAAAAGGCTAAAACTTTACGCGATGAGGGATATATAGAATTAGCGATTAAAGAATATCGTAACAGTCTTGTGATTGCTCCGTGGCTTGCGGATAAAGTCAGAAGCAAAGTGGAATTTTTAAAAGATTACCCATTTCTTACTTTGAAAACAACTGAGTTTTTATCTAAGAAGGTAGTATCTCTGAAATATGACAAGTTGGTTGTATATGATAAACGAGATAAAAAAGACAAACAGGAATATTCTTTGCGTTATATTAAAGAAGTTGGCACTAGCTTTTGGCATGAAGGCATTAAAATAAAATACTGTGAAGAATACGGAACACCGCGAGAAATAAAACTAGCGCTCTCGTTAGATGATACAAAAGTTTTGATTAATGCTATTGATGAAGCTAGAAATGGTATATATAAAGGTGATCCGAGAAGTAAAAGATTAAAAAAGAAAATACAGGAAGAACAAGCTGCAATGAGCAATTCTGCGAGCAGCAATGATAGTTCTATTGTAACTGATGTATTAATAAGAGGTTTATTTGGAAAGGCTGCATTGGAAGAAATTAAAAAAGAAATGAAAAAAGAAGCGGAACAATCCGGTAAGTAAAAATTATGGAGGTAGATTTAACATTATGAAATGTCCTTATTGTCAAACTGATTTAGCAGACGATGCAAAGTTTTGCTATAACTGTGGTAACAAAGTGAATCAAGAAGAAATTGTGCAAAATAATAATATTGAAGAAGAGAAGATAGAAGAACCAAAAACGTATAAGGAGCTCGAAGAGGAGTATCAGCAAAATTATTTTGATAAACATGCAAAAGTGTTAGTACCTTTATTAATTGCGGGAATAGTGGCAGGTTGTATTGGTGGAGGTTTCAAAGAAACTTATATAGAACTTTCTGTTTTGGGATTTTTATTTTATGGTTTTAAATATTTTTGGAATAGGAATAAAGATATAGCTAAAAAAGGTCCTGCTCAAGCAAAATTTTCAATAGTTTTTTCTATGCTTTTTCTATGCCTAGTTACTTCCGGTATAAAGGGCTGTTTCTTTGATTCTGATAAACCTAGTGATGTAAAAAAGGATAGTGCAGCTGTGACAGAAGTAAAAAAAGAAGAAGCTAGTGAGAAAAAATCTACTGAAAATGTCGTACCAAAACAGAGTACTGCAACTGAAGATAAAAAAGAAACTAAACTAGAAGTTGAATGGCTGATGTTAAGCGGACATATGTATAATGGTGTTTGGGTATATGAAGGGGATCCAAAGAAAAATGATTTGGAACGCTTCGGACAGATAACGCAGATTGATACTGAAAATGGAAGAGTACAGTTCTATAGACCTGTTTCTAAAACTTATCAATGGTTTGAACGAGATAATCTTCGTCGGTATGGTGCCCTTTATATCAAATCTGATGATCCTGCATATTTAAAGGTGATGGGTAAAAAGTAAAATTATTATATGAATTGAATGAGGTGCCATATGTACTGCATGAATTGTGGAGCTGAATTGCAAAGCAAAGACAAGTTTTGCAGAAATTGCGGACAAAAAGTAGATGTTAAGATAACTTCAAATAGTATTGATACTATTACAGAGGGAATTGCTTCTGTTGAACAACCTATTGAACAGCCACAAAAAAATAAGGAGACTGGGAAGAAAAAAGGTTGTGGTTGCGGTTGTTTGCTTATAATATTATGCTTGTTGTTTTTGCTTTTTGGAAGTTGCGGTAAGGATAACGATGTTGAACCCCCTGTCGTTGGACAGAAACAGACGCAAGAAGTTAAAAATTTAGATAAAGAAAAAGCTTCGCAAGTTCAGCAAAAAGAAAAGAAGATTGTAGAAGAGCCAAAGCGTGTTGAAAGCACTCTGCCGAACAATAGTGTTGCCAAAAAATCTGCAGTGAGTCCACAAACAGAAAAACGAGTTTCTGCAACTTATGTAGGAAATATTAAAACAAGAAAATATCATCGCGAAAGCTGCAGCTCTGTCAATCGTATGAGAGCAGTAAATAGAACATATTTTGATTCTTCTTCAAGTGCAAGAAGTGCTGGCTATATACCTTGTAATATTTGTAGACCGTGAGTGAAACAACAAAATCCCCCTGCTTCCCGTCATAATGGCGAGAGCAGGGGGATTCTTGTTTCTATGCTTTTATTTTACTGCAATTACGTCGAAGCCTGTATCCTCTACGGCAGCCTTCAGCGCTGCGTCGTCGAGGCTTGTGCCCTCAACAACGGCGTTGTTGTTTTCCAGGGATACGCTTACGCTGGTTACGCCAGGGACAGCCTGCAGTGCTTCGTTTACTGCTGCCACACAATGCTGGCAGTGCATGCCTTCGATAGAAATAGTTTTAGTCATGATAAATCTCTCCTTTTGCTTTTATAATTTTATGAAACGCAGTCTGAGTGCGTTAGTAACGACGGATACGGAGCTGCAGCTCATGGCGGCAGCAGCAATCAGCGGATTGAGCAGCCAGCCGAAGGCCGTGTAGAAAACGCCTGCGGCAAAGGGAATGCCAATCGCATTATAGATGAACGCCCAGAAAAGGTTCTGCTTGATGTTGGTCATAACGCCGCGGCTGAGGCGGATGGCTTTGGCAACGTCGAGCAAATCGCTTTTAATCAGCACCATGTCTGCGGCCTCAATCGCAATGTCTGTGCCTGCGCCGATAGCAATGCCGACATCGGCACGGGCGAGGGCAGGCGCGTCGTTGATACCGTCGCCGACCATGGCAACGGTGTGTCCTTCGCTTTGCAGCTGGCGGATAACCTGCTCCTTGTCCTGCGGCAGAACCTGCGCAATAGCCTTGTTGACGCCGACCTGGGCGCGAATAGCCTCTGCGGTGACGCTGTTGTCGCCTGTGACCATAATAACCTGCAGACCCATGTCTTGCAGCTGAGCGACAGCCTCCTTGCTCGTAGGCTTGACGGTGTCAGCGACAGCGATGCAGCCAAGCAGCTGTGTGCCGCGGGCGAAGTAGAGCGGTGTTTTGCCTGCCTGCGCTAAGGTCTCCTGCTGCTCCTGGATTGCTTCGATAGCTACGCCGCTGGCCTGCATAAGACTGAGGTTGCCTGCGCTGTAGGCTGCGCCTGCGATGCTGGCGGTGAGGCCTTGACCGGGGATTTGCTTATAGCCTATGGCTTCGTTAAGCTCGAGCTGGGCGTTGGCAGCGGCGCTGGTAATTGCCTTGCCTAAGGGATGCTCGGAGAGCTGCTCCAGGCTGGCGGCGAG
>JAIHZV010000169.1 GCA_022718015.1 Phascolarctobacterium sp.
GCTCCAGTTTATGTTTGACGATATAAGTGTACTGAAATTAAATTAAAGGAACTCCAACTCAGACAGTTTTATGTCGGAGTTGGAGTTCCTTTAAAATTATCTATCCAATCAATATTCTCGCCCGTTTCTGCACCTGCCGCTCCATCATCCGCAATCTTTTTTCGGGCATGTTATAGCGGGAGTGCTTCTTGAACTTGAAGTTCAGCAGATGCCGCAGCTTCTCGCGCAGCTCCGGTGTCAGCACCATAACTGCCAGGCAGAAAACCTGCGACCAGATGCCGAAGTTCGTTACGTAAGGGAACAGCGGAGTTTTATATTTCAGCTCACCCTCACGGCCCGCTGCAATCATATTACGGCGGAAGTTATATTGGCTCCAGCAGATGGAAATCCAAGCCATCGCACCGGTAAAGCCGGATACAGACAGCAGATAGGTGTACATCGTGGAGTCGGGGTTAAAGGTGTAGAACACAATAACTGCCCAGCATGCGCACACAGAAACGATAATCGAATTCTGCGGCATACCGTTTTTGTTGAGCTTGCCCAAGAAGCTCGGTGCCATCTCCATACGAGCCAATGCATGCAGCGCACGCGCACCACCATAAAGGCCGGAGTTAGCGCAGGAAATGCCTGCCACAAGCACTACAAAGGCGATGAAGGAAGCCATACCCTCCAGGCCATATTCAGCCAGCGCAGCAGCAAAAACGCTTTCCTTCAGATTTGCCTTATCCCAGGGCATAATCGAAAGCAGCAGAGAAATCGGAATAATATACAGCGCAATTACACGCCAGGAAACATTACGTACAGCTACAGGAATGCTCTTTTCCGGATTTTTGCATTCGCCGGCAGCCAGACCGATGATTTCCGTACCCTGGAAGTTAACCAGAATAATAACCATCGTCAGGATAATCGGCCAATAGCCCATCGGTGCAAAGCCTCCCTGCGAAAGCAGGATGCTTGTACCCAGATAACCCTGAGTACCAACAAGGCCAAGAACAATCAGACCAGCAACGCCACAGAAGGCTACCAGAGCGGAGATTTTGATAATGGAAAGCCAAAATTCGCTTTCGCCAAAATTATCAACATGGAAAAGATTGATAACCGTCACCAGCAGGCCGAAAAGAATCGCCCACCACATCTGGCTCACCGCAGGCACAAAGTTATTCATGATAATACCTGCAGCAATCATTTCCGAGGGAACGTAGGCCATCCAGTTAAGCCAGTAGGCCCAGCCCACGCCACACGCCCAGGTTGAAGAAATATTCTCTTTAGCATACGTAACAAAGGAACCGGAGATTGGCTTGGCAACAGCCAGCTCCGCCAGACACATCATAACTGCCAGCACAATTGCGCCGCCGAGCAGATATGCCAGTATAATTGCAGGCCCGGCCTGCTCGATGGCATAGCCAGCCCCCAAAAAGTAGCAGCTGCCGATGATGCCGCCAATGGAAATCATCTGCAGATGTCTGTTCTTCAAACTTCTATTCATTGTTGGTTCGTTCATAGCCTTAATAACACAACCTTTCTATCGTGAATTTCAGGATTTTTCATCCCGTATTTTCTCTTTCGATAAGATTTTACTACAAAATATCGCGATTGGCTAGTAAAAAATGCACTAAAATAGGCGATTTTACAAAAAAAATTAATTTTCCTCGATTTTCCAGCGTTTTGCATCATTTTCAAGCGTTCTCCTCTGCTCTTTGTGCTATGAGTACGTTTTTTTGTCCCGTACTACAAAACGAAAAAAGCAGTGCCCTCGCCCGCCCCAGCGCGAGCAAAAGCACTGCCAAAAAAGGAGATACTTTCTAATGTCAAACAGCCTTACAGATGATTGAAAAGCTCCCAGAAATTCATGCAGAGATAACCCAGCGCACTGACAAGCAGCATGCACAGCACAGAAAGCTTCACGCCGTTATGCATAAGGTCATCAGGATTCAGTCCATAGGTCACACCCACAGCACGCGTGCTGACCGGCAGGATAAAGGCGCAGTTGACAGCAACGATGGATGTAAGGATATAGGGAATTGGGTTTAACCCCAGCTGCTGCGCAATGCTCTGCACCACAGGAATAGATATAGAAGCTGCAGCCGTATTGCTGCTGATTTCCGTCAGGAAGGTCGCAAACAGCGTCAGGCTGAACATCGTCTCTACGCCGCCGCTGAGCGGGAGCAGCGTAATAACCTTAGCAATCTGCGCCGCCGCACCAGTCTTGGTAATCAGCTCGCCCAGCGCCAGACCGCCGGAGAACAAAAAAATCATGCCCCACATAATGCCCTTCTCCGCCTCACGCCAGGTCAGCAGCAGCTGGCCCGTCTCATTCCGCAGCATAAAGGTCAGCATGCCGAAGGTAAAGAAAACGTAGGCAGGCTTCATGAGCGGCAGATAAGCAACGTACAGCGGACGAACAAACGCCAGCACCGTCGCCAAAATAAACAGCCACAGCCCCAGCCTTTCGCCTCGGCTCATCGGTCCCAGCTTGGCGTAGGCCGCACGGAAATATTCCTTGCCGCCGTCCAGCCTTTTAAGCGGCAACGGCAGACGTAGAAGATACGCCAAAATCAGCAGCATGATGATAAACAGCAGCGGCAAAAAGCGGATAATCCAGTCCACATACATAAACTCATGCCCTGTAAGCTTCTCCAGATAGCTGATAGCCACCAGATTCGAGCTGCTTCCCAAAGGTGAGCCGAAGCCACCGAAGCCTGCGCCCCAGACAATCGCCAAAAGAATCGGCGTCGCCACAGGATTATCCGTAATCTGACTCTGCCCCAGAAAGCGCAGCATGCTCACAGCCACAGGCAGAAGAATCATTACCACCACGACGTTCGGCAAAAAAATCGACAGCAGCGTAGAAGCCACCAGCCAGACGCAAATCTGCTCGCGCATCGACGTTCCCAGACCGCAAAGGCTTTTAATCGCCAGACGCTTGTCGAGATGCGTCTTTTCCCACACGAGACTGATTAAATCGCTGCCCACGAGCAGCACTACGATTTCCGAAAAATATTTGCTGATGATGCCCTCCATCGGCACCATGCCGAAAATCGCGTTCAGCGGAATCGGCAGCAGCGACGTAACGGCGATATTCACCGGGCGCATCACCCACCACAGGCCCATCCAGAAAATCGTGGCAATGGCAGCGGCCTGCTTCAAGCCGATAACCGGCGTCAGCGCCGCCAGCACCGCCAGAAAGACCAGCGGCCCGGCCAAGGTATTCAATGATCTGCGTTTTTTCATCTTAACAACTTCCTCTCCCTAGCATTTTGCTATTTACTTAATTATAGTCGCACTATAT
>JAIHZV010000170.1 GCA_022718015.1 Phascolarctobacterium sp.
GGCACAACCAGCGGCACCTCAGGATCCATACGGAAGGTGCTGGAATTATCAATAACGACAGCGCCAGCCTTCACCGCATACGGAGCGAATTCCTTAGAAACGCTGCCGCCTGCAAACAAGGCAATATCAATGCCCTCGAAGGAATCCTTCGTTGCCTCTTGAACAGTATAGGTCTTGCCCATGAACTCAATCTGCTTACCAGCACTGCGCTTAGAAGCCAAAAGTCGCAGCTCTGCAAACGGGAAATTTCTCTCCTCAATTAATGTCAGGAACTCAGTACCAACAGCACCGGTAGCACCTAAAATAGCAACATTATACTTTTTCATGAAAATCTCCCCCTCTTAAAATCAAAGTAATTTATCTAAGCCGTACACAAGACCTGTGTAAGCACAGATTTTGCGGCAGCCAAGTGCTACACCCGGCATATAGCATTCGCGGTTAACGGGATCAGTGCTGATTTTCAGCGTTTCACCCTGCCCGCCGAAGATAACCTCTTGGGAAGCAACGTAGCCCGGCAGACGCACGCTGTGAATCTTCATGCCCTCGTAGTCTGCACCACGAGCACCGGCCATCGTCTCCTTCTCGTTCGGATTGCCCTGCTGCATAGCCTTACGCACCTCGGCAATCTTCTGCGCGGTGATAATCGCCGTACCGCTCGGAGCATCCAGCTTATTATCATGATGCTTTTCGATAATCTCTACATGCGGAAAATATTTGGCAGCCTCGCAAGCCAGCTTCATCATCACCACAGCACCAAGCGCAAAGTTCGGCGCAATCAAAAGGCCTGTGTTATGAGCCTTGGCCAGCTCATCAACCTCTTTTAAATCATCATTGCTGAAGCCGGTCGTACCAACAACAACATGCACGCCAAGCGGCAGCATTTTGCGCAGGCTGCCCATAACAACGTCCGGACGGGTAAAATCAACAACAACGTCCGGCTTGGTCTCATTAATAGCTGCCAGCAGGTCGGTTGTAACCTTTACGCCGTCGCCCAAGGCAACAAGGGCCTCTTTAATATCAACAGCGCCGACTAATTCCAAATCAGCCTCGCTATAAACCTTTTTGCAAACCTCGCTGCCCATGCGGCCCAGCGCACCATTTACCAGAACACGAATCATGAAATCCACCCCTTATATAAATCTTGTCAGACTATTGCCGACACCTCTTAATAAAAAACCGTTGAGACATTCTATCTCAACGGTCAGCATGCAAAAAAATCCATACCAGCTTGAGATAGCTCTCCGCTGCCATGCAGCGACAGTCCGGCAGCTTTCACTGACGGCCCAGCACCATGGCACGGCTGCCACAGCACTTCGGCGTTGACCCTTTCATCTGCTTCGATGCTCCCGCTCCACAGATTACTCATGCTTTCCGCTCCTCTATCCTAATGGTTTGTTATTAGTAAAATTATATTACCCTCATAGGTATTTGTCAATGAATAAAATTTTAAAAAGTGAATATGGTGGAAATATGTAAAGATGTTACAAAAACTAGCTTTACATATTGAGCATAGCCAAAAGAAAAGTCTCACTTCACATCAAAATGCCCAGTTCAGCTTCACGTCCGCCTTCAGCTCACGGTCATGCCTGCCTTCGAGCCAGGCGCCCTCCGCCGTCGCAGAAAGGTTTTTCGTCAGCTTCAGCGTTCCGCCTAGCGTCAGATGCAGATAGTCCTTGTCGATATCATACGAGTAGCGCTGCACGGCTTCAGGATGACCTTCCAATGCGCAACCGTACACAGGCGCCTCACCCGCAATCACACGCTTATAGCCAAGGCGGACAGCATAATTGCCGTTTTGCAGCTCACGCCGCAGCTCTACACCAGTTTCCCCGGCCAGATAATTATTATTTATAGAAGCGGCTACAAACTTACCAACACCCGGAACAGCTTGAATACAATAGCTCTTTTGCATATAGCGCGATGCTTGCACATTCACATAGGGCGAAACATGATAGATTTTGCCATCTTCGTGATGCAGGTCATACTTATATTCGCCGCCCAGCTCTACAATCTGACCGCGATACTTATAGTCCATGTCCACCTCAGCCAAATTATAATGATTGCCAAGTCTGCCATAGTTCACGTAGCCATACTGCTGCACAGCTCCATGCTGCTTGCCCATGTACGCACCAACGCGCCAGTCCTGCTGCAGGGCCTCGGCGCCGCCGCCATTAAGCTCTGTGTGATTATACATGCCATAAATGCCAGTGCGCGTCTCCTTGCCCGTATTCATATCCATGCCTGCAGCTACAGAACGGCTTTTGCCACTTACAGCATCATCGCCATAGCTTTCCCATTCACTAAAAGAACGCAGCCACCAGTCCACATCACTGTGCTGCACCTGCGGATTCCAGATAGCCTGCAAGCGTCCGCTTGCATAGCGCTGCATAGCAGTCGAGCGCTGCGCCTGCACTATCTGTGACGTTTGTACCAGATGAGCATCAGCAGCATCATCAGCCTGAGCAGCTGTTGCAAGGCTCATGAAAGCCAAAAGTGCTGCTGTAAAAATCTTATAGCTTTGTTTCATAATGCATTTCTCCCTCAATTCTTGCCGGTGCTGCCGAAGCCGCCTGCACGTACAGCCTTCTCCACCTTATCGTCATCGTCAACGGTCAGATAGTTGTAGAAAATGCCCTGGGCAATGCGTTCGCCCTGCGGAATCGTCACAGCCTCACTGCCCATATTCAGCAGTGCCACCATGATATGACCTTCGTTATCTGCATTGTTATAATAATCCGCATCGATAATGCCCACGTTGTTCACGAGCATCAGATGCTTCTTTACAGCCATACTGCTGCGAATATGCAGACCAAGGAATTCGCCGGCCTGCATATAAGCCTTCACGCCCGTCGGCACCAGCACCAGCTTGCCCGGCTCCAGCACAACCTCTTCCGCTGCGCTGATGTCATAGCCGGCGCTAAGCTCCGTCTTACGCTCCGGCATCGGGAACTCAACCTGCATATATTTCGCAACCTTTTCAAAGCCTCTAGTTTTCATAAATCGAACACTCCTTAACAGCCCTCAGCGCAAGGTCACGCATTACGCGCAACGCGAAAGCGCTTCAGCATACTTTAAAAAAAGAGCTGCCACAACAGCGACAGCTCTTTAAAAATTATCAAAAATTATTTCTTCATGCCATTCATCAGCACTGCTTTACGGGACAGGTTAATACGGCCCTTATTGTCAATTTCCGTAACCTTAACCACGATTTCGTCGCCAACGCTGACAACGTCCTCAACCTTGTCAACATGCTCGGTGGACAGCTGGGAAATATGTACCAG
>JAIHZV010000171.1 GCA_022718015.1 Phascolarctobacterium sp.
GCTGCCTGCTTTTGCGGCTCGTATTGGAGGAAAATCATTCTTTGGTTATTAACCTTGTCGCGGTTAAAGGTGATTTCATACAAGTCCAGCAGCTGCTGCTCGTGTGTTTTGATTTTGCGTGAGAGGGCGGTGTGTGTAATGACAGAATTTAAGCCTAGGGTGTCAATGATGGTTTGCGCTGTGCTCTGCCAGTGTGGATTTTCTGCATTAACGAGGGAGGCAACTGCGGTAATAATGGGGTCAGGCGGAGCCTGCCAGCTTGTGCAAACGCTTTTCTCTAAATTCCACAGGCACCTGGTACGCGAAAAGCGCAGCGTGAGCACCTGGTCCGGTTGGTCGCGGCCAACAATTTCCAGCAGAGCCTTGTCGTTGATGCGGCTGTCCTTGCGCAGAACCATAGCGCCGTCAGCTGCGCCAAATAAACCATTAGAGCCGGAAATCATCTCAAAGGAATCCTCTGCCTGCTGCTTGCGCGTATGATGGACGACGAGCAGACAGATGTTGTACTTATCGGCAATTTCCTTCAGTTTAACACCGACGTTATAGTCACGGGCATATTTGATTTTTTCATCATGACTGTTGCGGATTTTTTGCAGGGTATCAATAATAATCAGGCGGACATCAGGATACTTATTGATGAAGTCTGCAACCTGCTCTTCAAGACCATTATATAAATCGTTGGCGCTGACAGCCATGTGCAGCTTGTCGGCAACGTCCATATCAAATATACGCACAAGGCGCTGCTGCAGACGATAGAATTTATCCTCCAGGGCCAGATAAAGGACGCTGCTTTTATGGACAGGCATGTTCCACAGCTCGCGTCCCTGTGCTACATGGTAGGCGAGCTGGGACATGAGGAAGGATTTGCCTGTTTTAGGCGCACCTGCAAGAAGGTAGAAGCCGGGATAGAGAAGGTCCTTGATGACGGGCTCAAGCAGAGGGAAGGACGTATCGTAAAGCTCCGGCATGGAGAGGGTGGTGAAGCCTTTGGCCTCGGCTGGTTTGCTGGGCGGCTGAAAAATGTTGTTGGTTGTTGGCATAAATTCGCTCCTTTCATGTGTGTGCGCCGGTTCCTTAAAGCAGCAGCGCGGTAGTAAATTTGTCAAAGCAGATGCCTCAAAAAACTTTAACAAATCGGCTTTAATAATCTAATTTAATTATAATAGTCTGATTTTTGCGTGTCAATAGGTAAAATGGGAATTTTTTGTGAACTATTCTTGCTTTTTTTGAGTTTGTTTGCTATACTAAAAATAACATATATGTTTAAGAAAAGGAGTGACGGTTATGGCAGTTGGCAGACGTATACGTTTTTTCCGCCTGAAAAATAATATGAAACAAAAGGAGCTTGGTTTGCTTTTAGGTTTTCCGAAAACTTCAGCTGAGGTACGTGTCAATCAGTATGAAAGCGAGTATAGAGTGCCTAAGCGTGATACCCTGGAGAAGCTGGGCAAAATTTTTGGCGTGGCACCGGAGGTTTTTATGGTGCCTGATATTGATACCGGCGTGGGCCTGATGCAGACCTTTTTTGCCTTGGAGGATTTTCATGGGGTTAGGGTGACACAATTTGACGATAAGCTTGCTTTGGTTCTGACAGAGGGAAAGGGGAATCCGCAAAGCAGCTTTAACAATAGTGTTTTAAAAGAGTGGCTGGAGCAGAAGCAGGCCTTGGATGAGGGAAGGATTTCTAAGGAGCAGTATGACAGCTGGCGTTATCATTATACGGAAAAGAATCTGGAGGAGCATTTGCTGAGAATCCAGCAGGAGCTTTTCCCTGAAGAAAAATAAAAAATACCGTACCAAGCAAAAATACCGTACTACCTCAAAGCCTTATGGCATAAGGGTTAGTACGGTATTGTACGGTATTGTACGGTAAGTACGGTATTTTGGAGGAGCAGAGAAGGCTATTTTCCTCGCAGCTTGAGCACGACCATTTCCGGCGCCACCTCTGTGCGCACCGGCGGGCCCCAGAAGCCGTAGCCGTTGCTGGTGATAGCCGTGAGGCCGCCGAACTCCGTGCGGCCGTAGTCGAGCTTATACATCATTTTCGTTACGATGCGGTTCGGGAAAAGCTGGCCGGTATGCGTGTGGCCTGCCAGGTACAGGTCATAGCCGGCGGCGGCAGCAGCGTCCATGCGGCGCGGCTGGTGGTCAAGCAGGATGCTGTAATAGCTTTTGTTTGCACCTGCAAGGTTCAGCAGCTGCTTAGCCGTGCGCTCCTTGCTGTAATCGTCGATGCCGGTGATTTTGATGCGGCCGTCGATAACAGTGTCTGCGTTGCGCAGCACGTGGAAGCCTTTTTCCGTGAGCATTTGCTGCCAGCGCAGCGGCTGGTCGAGATAATCATGATTGCCGAAGGCCATGTAAACGGGCGCTTTGATTTGCGCGAGGGCAGACAGCGTATCCTCCTGTTCGACGTAGAAGAGGCGCTCGTCGAGCATATCGCCGCTGACAACGACGAAGTCCGGCTTTTCGGCGTTGACGCGTGCTGCCAGACGCTCTGCATAATCATGACCGAGGATGCGCCCCAGATGCAGGTCGGTGAGAAAGACGATTTTGTAATCAGCGCTCTGCGGCAGCTTGGCCGTCACCAGCGCCTCTGTGCGCACCGTCGGGTGGAAGGCACGCCAGCTGCCCCAGGTGATGAAGCAGCAGATGAAGGCGAGGCCGAGGACGCTGAGTTTGGCTGACGGCAGCGTCCAGCCGCCAAGCCTGCTGAGAAGCCAGCAGAGCAGGTGGAGCAGGGCCAGCAGGATGGTGTAATAGGAAAAGGCAATCCAGAGGCCTTCAAGCCACGCGGTGAGCTTGAGCAGCAGCGTCGGCGTTCCCTGCGGCAGAATGACGCTGACCGCAGCGCCGAGCGCCAGCAGCAGATAAAGCAGTCCGAAGGCCGGCGTGCGGCCAATGGGCAGAGTGTGGCGATAATACAAATAGCCGATGAGGCTCAAAACAAAGTCGACAGTGCCGACGAAAAGCAAGATACGCATATAATAAGTAAAGCTCCTTTGTATAAGTTTCTAGCCTATATTATACATGCTGGAGTACACTTCAAGTCAAGCAGAGAGGGTATCATTCAGGAATATCGCCCACGCCCTTTAAGATGATGGACGGACGATAGGAGAATTCCTTGATATTGTCGAGCGTGCTGACACCGCTGAGGACGAGCGCCGTGGTCAGACCGCTCTCCATACCTGCGACGATATCGGTGTCCATGCGGTCGCCAATCATCGCAGCTTCCTCGGAATGCACGTCGAGCAGGCGCAGGCCTGTACGCATC
>JAIHZV010000172.1 GCA_022718015.1 Phascolarctobacterium sp.
AATAGATTTGTTAATAGTGGTTGGAGATATACTGGTGGGTTTGAAATGAATGATGGTAGTTTGGAAAGTGAGTTTAACAAAGAAAAATACATTTGCATAGTGATTGTGAAAGATAAAAGTGTTGTTGTGAAGTTTAGATATAAACCATGATTGTGAATATGAGCGAGGTGGATAGCAAAAAATATCCGGCGATTAAGCAAAAGTATCGCTTTGAGCTGGTCGAGGAGCTGTAAGCGGGGATGGTGGCGTGAAGCTATAGTTACAAAATAAAAGGATGAGTTTCAAGCCATGGCTGCTCCCGTCACGAACAGGAACCAGGGCTGGGATTTTTTGTAAACAGTGCTATTGTTATTTTTTTGTGCTTAAGCTACAATATTAGTAGCGAGGAGGACGTTAGCATGTTAAATGAGGTTGTTTTTTTTGAAACACGTATTTTTAGAATGTTTTGCGAAAAATTACAAGTTCCACCTGTTGATGCCAATAAATTATTCGAGAAGTACGGAATATGGAAATATATTGAAGATACATATGAAATGTTGCATTTGAGTAGTGACGAATATGCTTTAAAAAATATTTTAGAGATATTAAGGGTAAATGGTGTGAACTATGAAGCTTAAAGATGGAATGATGTTGTATCATGGAAGCTACACTCCTGTAAAAAATATCGATTTAACAAAGTGTGCAGCTGGTAAGGATTTTGGTAAGGGGTTTTATGTTACGGCTGATGAACTCCAGGCTAAGAATTTCATAAGGACATCATTGTTGAAGGCTAAAGGCTTAAAGCAAATAGACTATAAACAAAATTATGGATATGTAACCTGCTATAAATATCATGCTCCTACTGAATTTATACCTATATATGAATTTAGTGATGCGGATAAAGAGTGGTTGTGGTTTATTTCTTTAAACAGAAGACAGAGGCTTGCTAAAGCGTTATCACCTCTGCTGCCAAAAACTCTGTTTGCAAGTGAAATTATTATTGGAAAAATTGCAAATGATACAACTAACCCGGTTATTACCGCATATCTGAATGAATTATATGGTTCATTTGAAGATGAAAGTGCCGCAAAGATGGCAATATCTTTGCTTTTACCTAACAGATTAAAGGATCAATATTGTTTTCTAAGTCAACGGGCTGTTAATTGTTTAGAAGTTGTGGAGGTGAAAAAATATGGGGATTGAGAAAAAAAAGTTTTGTGCAGATTTAATCTTGACCGATGCCATTATTGATATGGCTGATGAAGATGGCATTACTTGGCAAGAGGCTAGAAGCAAAATTATAAATTCTGCAGCTTATACAGCCTTATATGATTTCGAAAATGGATTGTGGGAAAACGGGCCAGATTATTTCAGAGATTATTATAAAAAAATAGCGTGAGCTAAAAAAGTCGATTCGGTGGCTTTTTTGCATTTTAACCAATTTATAAGTCATTACACTGTCGCCTTAATGACTAAAGGGTCTTGCAGGCTCATCCATAACAAAAAGCTGATACTCATACAGGTCGCAAGGACTTGTGGAGTATCAGCTTTTTTATATGGAGAAAAGGTAGGATATGTGAGTTTGGTATTTTAGTCGCGATTACGGCTGAAGAAGGCTTTGGCAACCTCAGGGAAGGAGATATAGCTGAGCAGGTCTTCAGTGCTGGCGTTAGGATAGCCATCCTCAGCCAGACGTGCGCGGAATTTTTCCAGCTGCGGCTCGATTAAATCGGCCGGACGGCAGGTAACCGGCTCTGCGTCACCAATAACAAGACGTTTAATTTCCGGATCAATCGGTGCAGGCGTGCGTCCGTACTTGCCTGCAACAAGGTCTTTAACCTCGCGGGGAATCATCTTATAGCGGCCAACAGCAACGTTGAGCACTGCCATAGTGCCAACAATCTGGCTAGTGGGCGTTACCAGCGGCGGATAACCGAGCTCTGCGCGTACACGAGGCATTTCTTCCAGCAGCTGCGGATATTTGTCAGCTACGCCCATTTCCTTCATCTGGTTGAGCAGATTGGAGAGCATGCCGCCGGGAATTTGGAAGGTAAGCACCTTCGGATCAATTGGAATGTTGGTGTTCAGGTTGAAGTCCTCTACGAGATCCTTTTTGACACCCTTGAAGTAATCTGCCAAATCATGCAGAAGCGGCAGGCTGATGCCGGTGTCATAAGCGCTGCCCTGCAGGGCAGCAACAAGGGATTCGGTGCAGGGCTGGCTTGTGGAGCAGGAGAAGGGAGACAGCGCGGTATCCACGATATCTACACCTGCTTCGATAGCCTTCATGTAGGTCATGTCACCCATGCCGCTAGTGAAGTGCGTGTGCAGGTCAATCGGCACGTTGATCTCTGCTTTTAAGGCTTTTACGAGGTTGTATGCTTCGTAAGGGCGCAGCAGGCCTGCCATGTCCTTGATGCAGATAGAGTCTGCGCCCATCTGTACCAGCTCTTTGCCGAGCTTTACGAAATCAGCGTCCTTATGATAGGGGCTGATGGTATAAACGATGCAGCCCTGTGCATGGCCGCCAGCTTCTTTGGTGGCGCGCATTGCGGTTTCCAGGTTACGGGTATCGTTGAGTGCGTCAAAAATGCGGATGATGGATACGCCGTTATCTACAGAGCGTTTAACAAATTCAGAAACAACATCGTCGGCTAAATTAGTGTAGCCAAGAACGTTCTGACCACGCAGCAGCATTTGAATCGGGGTGTGCGGCAGGTTTTTCTTCAGCAGACGCAGGCGCTGCCACGGATCCTCATGCAGGAAGCGCAGGCAGGAGTCAAAGGTGGCGCCGCCCCAGGCTTCAACGGCATGGTAGCCGGCGTTATCAATTTTCTCCAGCACGGGCAGCATATCAACGATGCGCATACGTGTTGCGGCGATGGATTGGTGACCGTCACGCAGGACGGTTTCTACGATTTTTACAGGTTTGTTCGCCATACTCTTGCCTCCCGTTAGTTGAGATGCATTGCCGAAGCAAGCATTTTTACTTTAAGGGAGCGTAAGCTTGACCAGGGCTCAATTCTGATGCAGGTGTTTGCATTGTTCATGGTAGTTACCTCCGTAAGTTCAAAAGTTTTTTTCGTTGATGTGAATTAGTCGTTCAGACCAAGGAGCTGAAGCTTTAAAGCGCGAACGCTTTTCCAAGGCTCGATTCTGAAGTATTGTTTTGCATTATTCATGGTAGTTACCTCCGTAAGTTCAAAAGTTTTTTCGTTGATGTAAATTAGTCGTTCAGACCAAGGAGCTGAAGCTTTAAAGCGCGAACGCTTTTCCAAGGCTCGATTCTGAA
>JAIHZV010000173.1 GCA_022718015.1 Phascolarctobacterium sp.
ACGTTGGCTATCGTTGAAGTATGCCGGAACAGTGATAACTGCTTGGGATACCTTTTCGCCCAGATAAGCTTCTGCGTCAGCCTTCAGCTTTTGCAGAATCATTGCGGAAATTTCTTCCGGGGAATATTTTTTATCATCAATAGTTACTCTGTAGCTGCCTTCGCCCATATGACGTTTAATGGAGCTGATGGTTCTGTCCGGATTGGAAACAGCCTGACGTTTAGCCAGCTGACCAACAAGACGCTCACCATTTTTTGCAAAGCCAACAACGGACGGGGTCAGACGAGAGCCCTCCTGGTTGGTGATAACGGTAGGTTCGCCGCCTTCCATAACGGCAACAACGCTATTAGTAGTACCTAAGTCAATACCAATTACTTTAGACATTTTTATTTCCTCCTATATTCGACTGTCGATAAAGCACCCTCTGCTTCACAATCCCTCCTCGCCGTACCTTTAGTACGCCTTCGTCGGTATTGCTCGCATCTGATACTTTCTCACCAGTCTCGTTCGTAGTTAATTAATTTATTTGTAAAGAGTTTCACAACATCAATCGTTGGAATTAACTCTAACCTTACTATGACGAATTACTTTGTCGCCCAGCTTATATCCCTTCTCAAAGACCATATCAATGACTTCATCGTCCAGCTCCGGATTATGACCACGCATTACTGCTTCATGGATATTGGGATCAAATTTTGCATCCTGAGCTTCAATTTCTACCACCTTGAGGTCCTTGAAGGTTTCTTCAAACTGACGGCGGATTTTCTTCATGCCCTCGACAACGGCATCCACATTATCGCCCTTTTCGACGCTTGCTTCTGCACGTTCAAAGTTATCGAGAACCTTCAGGAATTTGCCAACCACATTTGCGGTAACAAAGGCGGAAAGCTGTTCCTTCTCTGTATTAGTGCGGCGACGGAAGTTTTCAAAATCAGCCTGCAAACGCAATAAGCGGTTTTGCAGCTCTTCGATTTTGGCGTCCTTCGGATCAACCTCCGGCTCCTTTTCTTCCTCCACAGCTTCTTCTGCTGCCTCAGCTTCAGTATTTTCA
Source organism: Phascolarctobacterium sp. (assembly GCA_022718015.1). Taxonomy (GTDB): domain Bacteria; phylum Bacillota; class Negativicutes; order Acidaminococcales; family Acidaminococcaceae; genus Phascolarctobacterium_A. Next base: position 1,052 of record JAIHZV010000173.1, read on the forward strand.
GCAGTCTGCTTTGCTTCCTGCTCCGCTTCAGCCGCGGCTTGCTTTTCTTTCATATCTGTATCTTGCAAGGCTCTTCCTCCTTTTATTTATCTAGCTTATCCGGTTGACGCTCAAACATCGTCTTCAGATATTTATGCAGGTAATCCATGACGGATATAACCTTGCCATATTCCATACGCGTCGGCCCCAGAACAGCCATCGTGCCTACAATCTGACCATTCAGACGGTAGGTGGCCTGCACCATACTGCAGTCCTGAATGCCGGTGAACTTGTTCTCGCTGCCAATCGTGATTTTCAAGCCGCTGTCCTCTCCAGCCTTGAGCAGATCACGTACAACGCGCTCCTCCTCCAGTATCCCCAGAAGATTTTTCACGCGCTCCACATCACGGAACTCCGGCTGATTCAACAGCTGCTTGGTACCTCCAAGGAAAACCTTCTGCTGCTGATGCTTGCTGCGCATCCGGCGGATGGATTGTACCAAAGAAGTAAAGAGCAGCTTGTCATCGGCGATATTAGTATGCACCGCCTGCAGCAAATCCTCAGTAATGTTTTCCAGCTCTCGACCCTCCAGCAACCTGCTTACGCGGCCTGCCAGATAATCAAGCTCCTCCGGACGCATTCCCAAGGGAATTTCTACTACACAGTTGTCGACATTGCCGTCATCTGTAATAATGCACAGTATGGCGTGATGCTCATCTAGCGGCAAAAACTTCATATAACGGAAATGGGCACCTGCATCACGGTTAGCCAACACCATGGAAACATTCTTCGTCATGCGGGAAAGGATTTTCGCCGTCGACTGGAAGATTTCATCAATGCTTCTGCGTCTTTCTGTAAACCAGCAGTTAATCAAGGCTCTGTCATTATCTGTCAAAGCATCAGGCTCAACAAGTGAATCTACATAAAGGCGATAGGCCTGCGCTGATGGCACGCGTCCTGCCGATGTATGCGGCTGCTCCAGATAACCCAAAAGCTCCAGGTCGCTCATCTCGTTACGAATCGTCGCGGGACTTAGGCCAAGATCATATTTGCGGGCTATCGTGCGTGAGCCGACCGGCTCGGCAGTTGAAATATAATCTTCAATTATGAGCTGGAGAATTTTTTTCTTTCTATCGTTTAGCATATTCCCACCTCATTTTGATTGTTAGCACTCTCTCTATTGGAGTGCTAACATCTTGATACTAGGATAGCACTACCCTTATATATTGTCAACACCTTTTTTATTAACTTTTAATTTATCACAAAAACGTCAAAGATTTGATTGCCCACAGCCATGCCTCTCTCTGTCAGCCGCAAGACCTCGCTCTGCGCAGCATATTCCACAAAGCCGCCGTCGATAAAGCGCTGCAAATCCTTGCCAAAGCGCTGCAGCACGTCCACGCCAAAGCGTGTCCGCGCCTCCGCGAGCTGCGCCCCTGCACTTCTCCGCAGGCCCATAAACATAAACTCCTCCAGCTGCAGCGAAGCGTCCAGCTTCTCCACCGTATACAGGCCGCTCGTGCGCCAATTTTCCGGCGTAAGCTGGCCTGCCTGCTCCACGTAAGTCTGCACGCTCTCCACCGCCGTGCGCCGTGCGCCGCCGTCAAAGCCGCAGGCAGCCGCGCCGAAGCCTAGATACGGATGGTACTGCCAATACACGATATTATGCTGCGACTGCTGTCCCTGCTTGGCATAATTGGAAATTTCATAACGCGCAAAACCTGCTTCATGCAAAAAGTTTTGCACCAGCTCATACATATCCGCTGCCTCGTCCTCATCCGGCAGCTGCAGGCTGCCGCTGTCGACGAGCTTTTCCAGCGGCGTGCCCTCCTCGACTATCAGTCCGTACACCGATAGATGCTCAATTCCCGTCGCCGTCAGGCGCTCCAGCGTATCCTGCAGGCTCACCAGCGTCTGTCCCGGCAGACCGTAAATCAAATCAGCGTTGATGCGTCTAAAGCCGGCCTTGCGCGCTAGCGCCACCGCCTCCAGCGCCTGCTGCGCCGTATGGATGCGTCCGATTGTCCGCAGCTCGCTGTCCTGCAGCGACTGCACGCCGAAGCTGATGCGGTCAAAGCCAAGGGCGCGCAGCGCCTGCAGCTTCGCTAAATCCGCTGTGCCGGGGTTCACCTCTATCGTCGCCTCGCGCGGCGTGCGCCAAAAGCCGTTGGCCTTCAAGGCCTCCACCAGTTGCGCAAGGCACTCCGTCGGCAGCGTGCTCGGC
>JAIHZV010000174.1 GCA_022718015.1 Phascolarctobacterium sp.
GTTTTAATGCGCAGCTAGTTAATCGCGCCTGCTGAAATTCTTTCGGCAGAAACGAGCGAAATTTAACATAATGTACATTATCGGACGTAAAATATTATTTTTGCAATTTCCCGCATTAATAAGCAAAGACGCACTCGTGTTTGACGAAACAAGTTTTATCTGCTATAATTAGACTAAGGTATACTATAAACACATGATTGGAGGGTTTATCATGGGAAGAAGAAAAGCACTCCCCCCTGACTTTGACGGCAACTATACAGAGGAGATGTTGTCGGAGCGTCAACGTAACATTTTAAACTTTGTACGTAAATTTATTAATCATAAAGGTTATCCGCCAGCAGTACGCGAAATTGGTGCTGCTGTAGGCTTGTCTTCAAGCGCTAGCGTGCATAACCATTTGAAGAAATTACAGGAGTTCGGCTTCATTCAACGTGATGCAGCTAAGCCGCGTGCTTTAGAGCTGATGTCCGACAGTGATGCATGGAGAAATAAACTGCTCGTTCCCGTACCGCTTGTTGGTAAGGTTACGGCAGGGGTTCCCATTCTCGCTGTAGAAAATATTGAAGAGACCTATCCGATTCCTCGTGACCTGATTGGCTGTGACGATGATGTTTTCATGCTTTCCGTTTGTGGCGACAGCATGATTAACGCAGGCATTCTTGATCATGACTATATCATTGCGCGTAAGCAAAACTTTGCTAATAACGGTGATATTGTTGTAGCGTTGATTGACGGCGAGGAAACCACTGTTAAGCGCTATTATCGTGAGCTTCGCAGTGTACGTCTGCAGCCTGAGAATGATAAGTACCAGCCCATCGTTGGCTCTGATAATATTAAGGTTTTGGGCAAGGTTATCTCTGTTTTCCGTATGCTTTAATACCAATATATTATCCTATAGTTTTATCTTAGCTAACAAGCTTATAAGCCACACTAAACCTGCCGATTGTAAAATGCAGGTAAAATGATGTCATAATTGCGTCATGCACTATCAAGCAGCTCTTTACAGAGCTGCTTTTTTGCTATACTATAGATATAGAGTTTTTTCGAAGCAAGCAATCCAATAAATATACTAAGGAGCTGTTATCTATGTGCTTACACCCGTCTACAGATATTATCGCTAATGCGCAGGCCTTATTCGCGAAGAATCAAAGTGAAGCTAACCTCGTTAAGCTTCTGCACGCTATCAGCATTATGCTGCAGGAGGGCGCAAACGTGCTTATTCCTATAGCGGAAGGCAAAAATGTGCCTGAAGGACAGATTTTGCTGCAAACGCAGACAACCGATAGCGGTTTGGAATACGTTACAGCGTTCAGCAGCAAGGAAGAATACGCTAAGGTCCCTGCTTGCCCTACGCTAGAACGTCCGTTGGTAAACTATTTTGAAGCAATCCTGCAAATGCAAGGTATCGCAGGCATTATCTTCAATCCTACGAGCGAAGCTCCCTTTAACGTTCAAGCAAAAATGATTAAGGAGCTTTTGGAGGATGCGAAGAAGAATGCGCAGAAAAAAGCTGTTTCTATCTGGCGCGGCGATATTACGACGCTCGACTGTGATGCTATCGTCAATGCTGCTAACAGCACGCTTTTAGGTGGAGGCGGCGTAGACGGAGCGATTCACCGTGCTGCCGGCTCGGAGCTGCTGCACGAATGCGCTGACCTGAACGGCTGCGCTACAGGCGCTGCGAAAATTACCTTCGGTTACAGCCTTCCTGCCAGCTACGTTATTCATACTGTCGGCCCTATTTATAACGCTGACGGAGATATAGCAGCGCAGCGTCTGGAGCTCGCGAGCTGCTATCAAAGCAGCCTGGACCTTGCCTATAAGCATCACCTGCACAGCATCGCCTTCCCTGCTATTTCTACTGGCGCCTACGGCTATCCCGTGGAAGAGGCAGCGCGCATTGCTCTGCTCACCTGCACCGCATGGCTCAACGCTCACCCTGACTATGGCATGAATATTATACTCACCTGCTTTAACAGCGCTGTACTTAACGCCTACCAGGCAATTATCGCTGCTGCCCAAAAAGGTGAATTAGATTAAACGTAAAATAATAATCCCACTAGACCTGCGACGTATGTTCGTCCGGCTAGTGGGATTTAGCTTTTTATGTAGTTTTTATAGACAAAAATCTGCTTTCGCTATTACGCGTTGATGATTTCTGTAAACAGCTCTTTGTTTCCTTCAATAGACTGTTTGCCGCCCACGACGCAGATAAGTCCGTCACTGAGCATGTCCTCGACAACCTTGCCTAGCTTTTGTAAATCTTCGTTGGTTACGTTGATAACCTCGTTACGAATGCGCTGGCGCAGCTCGTCGCTTACGTTTTTGAGGTACTGCGTAGAAGCCTTGTCGATACGCATCGTGTTGGTCAGCGGTGTATCCATGCCGCTGATAGTACCTATGACATACTTGTTCAGCTCACGCTCAGGGAATTCCACGTTCTTGAGCCATGCAGCCAGCTCCTTATAAGCCTGCAGAGATTTTTCAAGCTGCGGGTCGCGGTAGGACGCAAACACGCCCAGACCATTCAGCTCAAAGCGCGCAGTTGCGCCATAAGCGCCGCCTTGGATACGAATCTTCGTCCAGAGATATTCATAGCGCAGAATTGTTTCCAGCACGGCCATTGCGCCCACATATTTATGGCCAAACTTGGCATAATTGCCGCCAGCAGCCACGTACTGCACCTTGCCAGCTGTCGTGATTGCTTCATTCGTAATGCAGCCAGGCAGAACCTCCGGTTCACCCTTGGTATCAGCCTCCGGCAGCTTCGCGATAAAGTCAAGGCACTGCGTCTTAACATATTCCCTATCCTCGCGGTCACAGGAATAGCTCAGAACGAAAGCGCTCTTCTGATAGAAGCGCTGCAGCATAGCCTGCAGCTTTTGCAGGAGCTGCGGTGCCTGCGCATCAAAGTTTTCGACAAGCTGCTTGAGGAACTGATAATAGCTGAACTCGTCCTGCTCGTTGACGCGTGCGCCGTCAGCACAATAGGAATACAGACGCGAAATAGCTACAGTCTGTCCACGCGTAAAGAAGTTATTATCCCAATCAGTTTTCAGCTCCGATACAAGCTCTTGGAAGCGCTTCACATCGTCCAGCTTGCTCTCCAGAGCGATAGCCTGCAGCAGGTCGAACAGCTGCGGCAGCTTCTCTACTAAAGCCTTACCCTTCGCGGAGAAATAAATATGATAAGCATTAGCGTTCTCTGCCTCGCTTATAGCACGC
>JAIHZV010000175.1 GCA_022718015.1 Phascolarctobacterium sp.
GCCAGCTCCACCAGCTCGGGAGCAGGATTACGGCCTGTCATTACAACCTCCAGGTCCTGCGGCTTGCTTTTTAAAAACTCAACTAGCGCAGCCTTGTCAAAAACGCCTGTATTGCAGGCACCGATAATTTCATCGAAAATCAACAGGTCAATATGCTCATCAGCGCATTTTTGCATAACCTTAGCAAACAGCGCCATATGCTCACGCTTGACCTCCGCCTTTTCCTCATCATTCATCTGAAAGGTAAATTTTTTCGTTTCCTTACCACGCATTACCTCAACACTAGGTAGCAGCGCTAGGCTGGCAAGCTCGCCAGTCGGTCTGCTTTTGAGAAATTGTACAATCAGCACATGATTGCCATGGCCTGCGCAGCGAACTGCCAGTCCCATAGCAGCAGTGGTTTTCCCCTTGCCATCTCCACAATAAATATGAATCAGCCCACCGTCTTTCATTCAGACACCTGCTTCCAAAATCTCATAAATTTGTTTCATATCCAAATTTTCACGGATGCTGTCAGCAAGAATATCATATTGCTGACGCTTGTATTCCGCAAAGTTGATAGTCTGGATATCCTCCATCTTTTTGCCCTTCTTAGCCAGCAGCGCTTCCACAATCTTCACAGCAATGCCGTCGCCGTCGAAAACGCCATGCACATAGGTGCCGTAAACATTGAGCTTGCCCTCAGTGTTCTGCGAGCCCTCGGCCATCGTCTCCCCTGACTCATGAATCGGACTGATGCAGGTCAAGGCCTCCTGCTCAGGGAATTCAGTTACGCCGGAGTGAATCTCATAGCCAAAGAGCGGCTGTCCGCTAAGAGCAGAGAAAATGCCCTGCACCTTGCCAAACTTGCCGGCCATCTGGATAGTACGTTTCTTTTCAATAAAGGTCGTTTCGATGTTCAGCAGGCCCATGCCAGGAGTAACATTTGCTACACCCGTACCGTCCTCTTCACCATACGGATCAGAAATCTGCTTGCCCAGCATCTGGTAGCCGCCGCAAACACCAAAAACTACAGTACCGCTGTTGGCCTGCTTCAAAATAGCTGCCTCCATACCGCTCTGGCGCAGCCATTTCAGGTCGCCGGTGGTATTTTTGGTACCAGGGATAATAATCATATCCGGCTGTCCCAGCTCGCGCACGCTCGTTACATAACGCAGCGATACGCCGGGAATCAGCTCAAACACGTTAAAGTCGGTGTAGTTAGACATACGCGGAATACGTACAACCGCGATATCCACTAGCTTCACCTCGCTGTGACCGCTGATACGCTCAGACAAGCTGTCCTCGTCCTCGATATCAACCTTCAGCATCGGCAGCACGCCTACAATAGGCACACCAGTTTTATCCTCAATCATCTTCAGGCCCGGACGCAGAATCTCTACGTCACCGCGGAACTTGTTGATGATAACGCCCTTAACCATGGCTCTCTCGTCATCCTCGAGCAGCATCAGCGTGCCATAAATGGAAGCGAAAACGCCGCCACGATCAATATCTGCTACCAGCAGCACAGGTGCCTTAGCCATTTTGGCCATGCCCATGTTCACGAAATCATCCTTTTTGATGTTGATTTCCGCCGGACTGCCTGCACCCTCGATGCAAACGATGTCATACTTGGCAGCCAGCGTATCAAAGGCCTTCTGCACCTCAGGGCGCAGCGTATGCTTCATAGCATAATATTCTCCGGCCTTCATCGTGCCAATGGCTTCGCCATTAACGATAACCTGCGAACCGCTGTCGCTAGTAGGCTTTAACAAAATAGGATTCATGAGCACGCTCGGTTCGATGTTGGCAGCTTCTGCCTGCACGACCTGCGCACGTCCCATCTCCGCACCCTCGGCGGTAATAAAGGAATTCAGCGCCATGTTCTGAGATTTAAACGGCGCTACCTTATAGCCGTCCTGGTTAAATACGCGGCACAATCCTGCTGTTACAAGGCTCTTGCCTGCATTGGACATGGTTCCGACTACCATAATTGCTTTTGCCACTTTAATCACTCTCTTTCATCAAAAAGTTCAGTATATCGCGATAGCTCGTAAGCTCGATATGCTGGCCCGAGGTGTTCAAATAGCCTGCAATTACAGGCGTACACCCATCGCTGTGCTTTCCTGTTACCGAGCTGGTAACATGATCGCCACAGATGACAACCCTTAAGGGCTCTTTATATTGTGCAGCTATAGTCTGCACAAACTGCTCATCTATTCTGGAAATAAAATCAGCCTTCGCCTGATAATCATAACGATGCGCTGCTTCGTCGCTGCCATTGAAATGTGCGATAACGAAATCGTTCTGCTCTAGCAAGGTCAAGGCTCCCTCTGCCTTCGCACGCACATCCGTATCCACATCGCCTGTAGCAGCAGGCGGAGTCAGCACATCCATTTTCAACGCTTTGGCTATACCACGCACAATCTCTGCCTTGCAGACCGCTCCGCCCTTAAGCCCATGAAGCTCGGTAAACGATGGTAATCCCTGACGCGCCGAAGGCCCCCAGGGATACAGCTCATAATGCAGACCGTCATGAGCCAAAGGCTGCAAACGCTTTGCTGTTTCCTGCAAGAAATAGTTGATGGCCAGCGATTGCTGCCGCAGCTCTTTAAGCAGCTCGCCTGCATTTTCGCCCACACTTTCATGGGGCGGCTTGACAGCACATTCCAGCACCGCAGCTTCCTTATTCAGCACCAGCAGATTGCGGTATTCAGAAAGATGAATGAACTCGATATCCTTCATCACGCCATCGCACAGTCTGGCAGCCTCACGCATCTGCTGCGCCGTGAGTCCCTGCCCATTAAAGGCAGCAAGGCGTCCGGACTCATCAAGAGCAGCCAGATTGCAGCGCAAAACCATCTCGTACTCTGAAACGTCGCGGTTGTTCGCCAAAAGCTCCAGATAAGCACGATTATGCGGAATGTCCTTTTTATCTACGCCCAAAAGCCGCAGAATACAGCTGCAGCTTTCAGGGATAATGTCATTTTCACAAATGCTGAGATAACCCAACGTTCCGTTCTGTATCAAAGCGTCCATAGCAGGATGCTTGGCATGCTCATAAGGCGTTTGCCCCTGCCAGACGGAAATCGGATCATCTCCCAGTCCATCAATTAGAATTAACAAAGAGCGCATGTTTTATTGTTTCCTTAAATGCTTTGATAAATGCGCGGTTCTGCTGCTTTGACTTCACCGCGATTCGATAATAGCCTTCGCCAAGGTTATGGTAGTT
>JAIHZV010000176.1 GCA_022718015.1 Phascolarctobacterium sp.
TGCCATGATAGCGTGCTGCCAGACGCGCTGCAGCGTCCTTATCGCTCAAAACAGCAATATCCGGCTCAAACTGACGAATCTGCTGCTCGAGCAGCTCGTCGCTTCTGTGTGCGGCCAAGGCACGCACCTTTAACTTATCAGGATTTGCAGCCACAACCTCCAGGGTTTGCTTGCCAATGGAGCCTGTGCTGCCTAAAAGAGAAATATGCTTCATAATTGTTACCCTTAAAACATTGCAAAAATGCTCATAATCATCAGCAGATAATAAACAACCGGTGCCGTAAACAGCAGGCTGTCAAAACGGTCCAGCACGCCGCCATGACCGGGGAACAGCTTGCCCGAATCCTTAACCTCAAAGGAACGCTTGAGAATAGATTCCACAAGGTCGCCCACAGGCGCAAAAAACGCCACAGCCACAGCCACAACCACAGCCTGCCACAGCGGAATACCCAGGCAGACAACGCACAGCGCCATAACCACAATAAAGCAGCCTACAAAGCCGCACACTGCACCCTCAAAGGATTTCTTCGGGCTTACGCTGCAAAACGGCGTCTTGCCAAACGCACGGCCAAAGAAATAAGCGAAGGTGTCACTTGCCCACGTGCCAAACAGCACAATCCACAGGCAGATTTCGCCATATTCAAACACTCTGAAGCCCAGGTCGATATGCGGACCGCCATCAAAGGCACGCAGAATAATGATGTGTGCCATCAAAAGGCCGCAGTACAGCATACCCCAAGCCGAAAGTGCCGTATCCGTTTTCCAGTTCGCCTCACCGCGGTTACAGTGACGCCACAGACCTTCAATCGGAATAAAAACGAAAAACAGCGTCGCCAGCATCAGCATGAACGCCAGCGTAAAGACCTGCTCCATCTCCACATAATAGCCAACGCCGGCCATAGCCACAAGCAGAATTGTGCCCACGCCGCTCGTCAGCGGATAAACATGATAGCCCTTGCTTTCAGCCATCTTTTGAAACTCATACCAGGCTGCGGCAGCAAGGAAGGAAACAGCGGCGTTGAAAATCAGGCCGCCCTTAGTGATAATGGCAATCGCTGCCGCGATACCGATTACACCAGTAATAATACGTGTTAACATTGCTTGAATTACATCCTTTGTTATTATATTATACCCTCGAAGCCGACTGAGGGGTATTACTTCAGTCCGCCAAAACGACGCTCTCGTCCCTGGAACGCAAGAATCGCTTCAACAAGATGATCCGGCGTAAAATCCGGCCAGAAGGTTTTCGTCGTCCAGATTTCCGCATAAGCAATCTGCCACAGCAGGAAGTTGCTGATACGCAAATCTCCGCCGGGACGGATCAAAAGGTCAGGCGCAGGCAGACCTTGCGTATACAAATGGTCCTCTACGACCTTATTATCTATATCCTCTACGGCCAGCTTCCCTGCTGCAGCCTCCGCTGCGATCGAGCGCACTGCGTGCAGAATCTCTGCCTGTCCGCCGTAGTTTATAGCCAAATTCAAAATAATACCGGTGTTGTCCTTTGTCGCCTCAATCGCATGATCCATCTTCTGCTTAACAATTTCCGGCAGACCTTCACGCGAGCCGATAAAGCGCACCTGTACATTGTTTTCGTTAAATTCATCAATCTCATTCGTCAGATAACGGCTCAAAAGCTCCATAATAAAGCTGACCTCCGTCACCGGACGCTTCCAGTTTTCCGTAGAAAAGGCATAGGCACTGATAACCTTTACACCCAGCTTATCAGCTGCTCTGACAATAGTTTTCAGAGTTTCGGCACCAGCCTGATGGCCAAAGGTACGCACCTTTCCCTGAGCCTTCGCCCAACGACCATTGCCATCCATAATAATAGCAATATGCTGAGGAATATTATTCATATCCAGACCTGTAGTATCCACCACCACTGGATTTTTTGCCTTACTTTTTGTTTGAAACAAACCTTTAAACATAAGCATCAAGCCCTTCGCCTAAATTAAAGAATAAGCGGAGCTTCAAATTAATGAAGCCCGCCTTCCTGATTTTACATTGCAATCTTGAATTACTCGATAGCGCCAACCGGGCAGCTAGCAGCGCAAGCACCGCATTCTACGCAATCTTCACCGATTTCGTATTTGCCGTCAACTTCGGAAATAGCACCAACCGGGCAGGTAGCAGCACAGGTGCCGCAGCCTACGCATGCGTCTTTGTCAATTTTCAGAGCCATTCTTCGCACCTCCTTTCTTATCTATACACAATGGTAAGAGCTAATCTATTAGCAGACAGCTCACGCTGTCTTACTACATATTTGCGCACTGCGGCTTCGGCATAATCCTCCTCGCTGTCGCGCGGAGGCAGCAGGCTCTCTACCTCATAGGTATAGCCTGCCTCCTCCAGACGACGAACAGCCTCAGCCAAAGGCAGCGCCAGAACGTGCGGAGCAGCCATTATACTTCCATTACTTCTTTTTCTTTATTTGCTGCAACAGCGTCGATATCTTTCATTACCTTGTCGGTCAGCTTTTGTACCTTCTCAGTACCCTTCTTAGCCTCGTCCTCAGTAATTTCCTTAGCCTTTTCAATCTTTTTGATTGCATCGTTGGCATCACGGCGCAGGTTACGAACAACTACGCGATATTCCTCTGCTTTTTTATGCACAACCTTAACGAGGTCTTTACGACGCTCTTCGGTCAGCTGCGGCAGGTTCAGACGGATGCAAACGCCATCGCTGTTCGGGTTCAGGCCCAGGTCAGATTTCATGATAGCCTTTTCGATATCCTTCATAATAGTTTTTTCCCAAGGCTGAATAACAATCATACGCGGCTCCGGAACGGTTACGCTTGCTACCTGAGTTACAGGAGTCGGAGTGCCATAATATTCTACCATAACCTTCTCCAACAGAGAGGGAGTAGCGCGGCCTGCACGCAGGCTAGCCAGATCAACGCGCAGTGCGTCGACGGACTTGCCCATCTTTGTTTCAATACCGCTGATAATTTCGTTTACAGTTGCCATTATTTTTTACCTCCTACCAGGGTACCAATCATTTCGCCGGCAGCGACACGTTGAATATTACCCGGTTCATCAATGTTAAATACTACAATAGGAATGTTGTTGTCCATGCACAGGCTGATAGCAGTGGAGTCCATAACCTGCAGATGGCGTTGGATTACCTCGATATAGTCCAGAGTGTCGAACTTCTTCGCATCCGGATTCTTAGCCGGATCGCTGTCATAAACGCCATCAA
>JAIHZV010000177.1 GCA_022718015.1 Phascolarctobacterium sp.
TTGGCTGAGCATATTGCTGTGCGCTTGCGCGTGCTGCGCCGCGCGTACTTCGAGCTGGGCGGCATTGAGCTGTCGTTTGAGCGGAGCAGAGCGCTGGCTGCTCTTTGCGAGCGTCGGAGCGGAGGCAGACTTATACAGTTACCCGGTGGCATTACCGCCACTATCAAAAATAAACAAATCATTTTTACCCGATTATCGTAAAGCAAAAGGAGAATGGAAAAATGCATGACGATATTAAAACAATTTTGCTGACTCAGGAACAAATTGATGAGCGTGTCCGCGAAATGGGCAAGCAGATTGCTGCTGATTATAAGGATAAGGATCTCGTGGTCATCGTTCTGCTCAAGGGTGCAGCTTGGTTTGCAACTGACCTGACTAGAGCTATTGATATGCCGCTGCGCGTAGATTTCATGGTTGCTTCTTCCTATGGCAATGGTACAAGCACCAGCGGCAGCGTAAAGGTAAAGCTGGACATCAGCGAGGATATTAAGGGCAAGGACGTGCTCGTTATTGACGATATTATTGACAGCGGCGTAACCTTCGCTGCTATCAGCGATCTGCTGCGTCATTATAAACCGGCTACGCTGAAGACTGCTGCTCTGTGCGACAAGTCCGAGCGCCGCATGAACGGTCTGGAGGCTGATTATGTCGGCTTCAAGATTCCGGATGAGTTCGTTGTAGGCTATGGCCTGGATTACGCAGGCGATTATCGCAATCTGCCGTACATCGGCGTGCTTAAGCCGTCTGTTTACGCTCGCATGTAATAGCGTGTATAAAGCACCATCTACTTCAGAACCGTCACCTCGGCGTACCTCTAGTACGCAGTCGGGGACTGTTCTTCGTATCTGGCACTTTCTCCACGCTATTTAAAAATAAATAAGTTGCTAGTTTTCTGTATCTATAATATAATTAAATATTATGAGCAAAGTGGAAGGAGGCTACGTGCTTGAATAAATTTTTTAAGAACGTACTTTTTTATCTGCTGATTATCATAGTAATGATCTGGATGTTTGATTTTTACGGCGAAAAGAATGCCAAACCGTCTGAGATAAGCTACAGCAGCTTCTTGCAGCATGTGCAGCAGGACGAAATCAAGCAGGTGACGATCGTTGACAATGTTATCAGCGGTAAATTAAAGGATGGCAAGGATTTTTCTACCGTTGCGCCGAATGACAGCAAGCTGGTAGAAAAGCTGGAAAGCAAAAATGTAGATATTAAGGCAGAGCTGCCGCCGCAGCCGCCATGGTGGATGAGCATTTTAAGCTCCCTCTTACCGATGCTGATCATCGTCGGCCTGTGGTTCATGTTCATGAATCAGGGCGGAGCCGGTGGCGGCAAGGTGATGAACTTTGGCAAGAGCCGTGCTCGTCGTTATGACGAGGAAAAGCTTCAGGTGAAGTTTAAAGACGTTGCCGGAGTGGAAGAGGCTAAGCAGGAGCTGGAGGAGGTTGTTGAATTCCTCAAGCATCCGCAGAAATATAACGAGCTGGGTGCCAAGATCCCTAAGGGCGTATTGCTCTACGGACCTCCGGGTACCGGCAAGACCTTGCTGGCGAAGGCTGTTGCCGGTGAAGCAGGCGTGCCCTTCTTCAGCATTTCTGGCTCTGACTTCGTAGAAATGTTCGTCGGCGTCGGTGCATCCCGTGTGCGTGACCTGTTTGACCAGGCGAAGAAGAACGCACCGTGCATCGTTTTCATCGACGAGATTGATGCTGTAGGCCGTCAGCGTGGCGCCGGTCTTGGCGGCGGTCATGATGAACGCGAGCAGACCTTGAACCAGATGCTCGTGGAGATGGATGGCTTCAGTGCTAATGAAGGCATCATCATGATTGCAGCGACCAACCGTCCGGATATTCTGGACCCGGCACTGCTGCGTCCCGGCCGTTTCGACCGCCAGATTGTTGTTGACCGCCCGGATATCAAGGGCCGTACTGCAATTCTTGGCGTACACATTAAGGGCAAACCGATTGGCGACGACGTTAATCTGGACGTTATCGCACAGCGTACACCTGGCTTTACCGGTGCAGATTTGTCCAACCTCGTGAACGAGGCTGCGCTTCTGACTGCCCGTAAGGATAAAAAGGTTATCAATATGCCGGAGATGGAAGAGGCTGCCGAGCGTGTTATCATGGGACCGGAGCGTAAGAGCCGTGTCATCAGTGATAAGGAAAAACGCCTGACTGCTTACCATGAAGGCGGTCATACTATCGTTGGTATGCTCCTGGAGCACACTGACCCTGTGCATAAGGTTACGATTATTCCGCGCGGCCGTGCCGGTGGCTATACACTGAGCCTGCCGAAAGAGGATAAGTACTATGCAACCCGCAGCGAGATGCTCGACGAGCTGAAGGTGCTGCTGGGCGGCCGTGTGGCTGAGGCTCTTGTGCTGAAGGAAATCTCCAGCGGCGCCAGCAACGATTTGCAGCGTGCAACTCAGCTTGCTCGCCAGATGATTTGCGAATATGGCATGAGCGACAACATTGGTCCTGTGACCTTTGGTCATCGTCAGGACCAGGTATTCCTGGGCCGCGACATTGCGCGTGACAAGGATTACAGTGAAGAGGTTGCTGCCGAGATTGATAAGGAAGTACGCTCCTTCATGGAGGATGCTTACGCTGCTACTGAGCAGCTGCTTTCCGAGAATATCGACAAGCTGCATGTAATTGCCAAGGCACTGATGGAAAAAGAAACCCTGGATGAGGAAGAAATCAACCAGCTGGTTAAATATGGTCATATTCTTTCTGCTGAGGAAAAGCTGTCTTTAGTACAGCAGTCCGTAGCGACGGAGGAGGCTGCTCCTGCTGACGCTTCTGTAGAAGAAAATAAGGCTGAGTAAAAAATTAACGCTCGCGTTCTGCTGAACGCGGGCGTTTTTTCTTAGCTTCTATTGCTTTTAAAATATTCCAGAAACAACTCTGCCACCGGGGTGAGTCTGCGCTCCTTGCTCCAGTAGAGCGTCTGCTCGAAGTGCAGCTCAGGGTGCTCAAGCTCCAGACGCAGCATGTCAGGGGGAATCGTATCGCTGTGCAGGGCTGCTATGACGGCGAGGCCCAGGCCGCTTTGGGCGAAGGTGAGCGCACTTTCGGCTGTGGAGGCGATAAAGGTGATATTAGGCTTGAAGGAATAATCCTCGCAGGCCTTACGCAGCAGAGGGAAGGTGCCGTAATTGCAGCAGAGCGGCAGACCGCGGCATCTGCC
>JAIHZV010000178.1 GCA_022718015.1 Phascolarctobacterium sp.
GTATTCATACATACCGACGGTTTTAAGAGCCTCGTCAACACGCCTGCGTATCTCATTCGGCTCAACGCCCATATTTTCAAGAGCGAAAGCCACGTCCTCCTCCACGATAGTTGCAACTATCTGGTTATCAGGGTTTTGGAAAACCATGCCGACACGCTGGCGGATATCCCACATTTTTTCATCATCAGCAGTATCCATACCGTCGACAAGAACTTCGCCCTCCGTCGGCAAAAGCAGCGCGTTGATGTGACGTGCCAGCGTCGACTTGCCGCTGCCGTTCGCGCCAATAATCGCTACAAACTCTCCCTGCTCAATGTCCAGGCTTACGCCGTCGAGCGCCTTCACCTCATTGCCATCAGCATCTATATAATAATGCTTTAAATTCTTTATACTAATCACAGCAGTGCCTCCATCATCATTTCATGTACCTACTAATTATATATGCAGCAAAAAGATTAGTCAACCTCTTTTCGCTTTAGGTTAACCATATAAGTAAAAAAGTAAACCATAAACGCAGAAGGACGTTTACGGTTTATTTTTAGAAAGAGAAAACAGCCTGCAGGGGATATTGCAGGCTGTTTCTCTTAGGAAAGCTGTTTATGATGAATTTGATGGGAAGGGTGTAGCATCATCTTTGCTACACTCATAGTATACTACACTGCTGTGACATAGCAAGGGCAAACTTTTGAAAAAAGCGTGAAATGAACTTCGCCTTTACTTCTCCACAATCTGCGCACCAAAGGGCAGCAGCGCCAGCTTCGCCAGCTTGAAATGCTGCATACCAAACGGTATACCAATAATCGTGCAGCACAAAATAAGGCCAAAAAAAGCGTGTGTAATAGCCAGCTCTACGCCACCAAAAATAAGCCAGAAAATGTTCAAGATAAGCGATGTGGTTTCGCTGCTCAGCTCCACATCCTTGCCAAAAGGGAAGAAGCTCAACACGCCAAACTTAAAGCATTGCAGGCCTACGGGGATACCGATAATCGTTATGCACCATAGCAGTCCAAAAAAAAACCATGCCAAGCCTGCAAAAATACCACCAAACAAAAACCAGATAATATTACCGATAAGACTCATAAAACTACCTTCTTTCGTGATTAAATTTATAAACTGCAGGCAAATTGCCTGAAACTCACTCGCTCACCCACGCCTGCAGCTTTGGCGCTGCATATTCACCTATTGCCGTATAAATTTTTGCCAGCGGATGCACGCCGTCCAGATAGGCTCGCTTTCGCTCGCCTGCATCAAGGCCGATAGCAGGCTGTACATCAAGCAGAAACGCCTTCTCGGAAAAATACGTTTCCAGCTCCTGCTTTAGATTCAGCAGATGGCGGTTCATCCACTCGTCGGCACTGATAAAGGGCAGCACGATGCACAGGCTGTAATTCTTCTCCTGACAAAATTCATACAGACGCTGATAATCATGCATAATCGCGTCCAGCCTCCGCCCCTGCAAAATATCATTTGCGCCACCGAGGAACAGTATATGCCGTACATATTCCGGCAAGGCATATTGGCGCACGCGAAAAACTATGTCATCACAGCATTCACCGCAGATGCCATAATTAAGCATTTTTATTTTTGTCAGCCTTTCTACCTCTGCTGTCCACGAATAGCGTGAGCCGAAGGGAAAGCCCTGCACTAATGAATCGCCGTAGCAAGCTATGTAATGCATAACAATCACTCTTTCTAAAAACAATTGCTTTATTTAAATAAATATGATAAACTACCGTAAGCAACTGTGTTACGGGTGGTCTTGCCTCATTCTTTCAAAGAATGGAGGTGATGCACATGAAGAACTTTACTTTTCAAGATCTGATTCTTTTCGGTATGTTCATTCTGGCATTGCTGACATTTATTTTTACCTTTTGCAAGTAATGTAGGTATAGAAAAACCGCCCCTATACTTTGGCGAGTTGACGGGCGGCTTTTTCTAGCTAAACTCTTCTTGGCAAACCACCTTGTGGGCGGTTGCTTTTTTCATTTATAGTTTAACACAAAGAAAAACTTTTCGCAAGTAAAATAAAGCGGCACCGTGGGAACTCTGGGGAGAGTCGCACAGCGCCGCTTTACTATATTATATTGATGGGATTAACTTAATCATTTGCTTCCTCAGCTAACTTTGCAGGAACCATTTGTGCTTCCTCTTTAAGATGCTGCTGATAAGCCTTCGTTTCTGCAACAACTACACCCGACAAAGCAACCAGTGCAATCAGGTTAGGCAGAGCCATCAGGCCGTTTACGATATCAGACATAACCCAGATTTCTTCCAGCTTCAGGAAGGGGCCGCAGGCTACGAGGATGATGAAGCCGATGCGGTACGGCAGGATAGCCTTAACGCCCAGCAGATATTCGATGCAGCGTTCACCGTAGTAGTTCCAGCCGAGGATGGTCGTGAACGCGAAGAGCACCAGACCAACCAGCAGGAGGATGCTGCCGAATCCCGGGAAAGCCATCGTGAAGGCAGCATTGGTCATTGCCGCACCGTTGAGGTCGCCGCACCATACGCCGGTAACAATTAAGGACAGACCAGTCATCGTGCAGATGATAATGGTATCAATAAAGGTGCCGGTCATAGAAACCAGACCTTGTTCAGCAGGCCATTTGGTTTTTGCAGCAGCTGCGACGATAGGAGCAGAGCCTAAGCCGGATTCGTTGGAGAATACGCCACGAGCAACGCCACTGCGCATTGCCAGCATAACAGTTGCGCCCAGGAAGCCGCCTTGTGCAGCCGTAGTAGTGAAGGCGCTTTCAATAACAAGAGAGATAGCCGCCGGAACCTTATCAGCAAAAGCTATCAGGATACCTAAGGTAGTTACGAAGTAAATCACTGCCATGCCCGGAACAACCTTCGAGGAAACGGTAGCGATGGATTTCAGACCGCCGATGGTTACAGCAGCAACTAAAATCGTCAGAGCAATGCCGGTGTAGATAACCGGTACGCCAACAGAAATATTAACAATCTCAACGATGGAGTTTACTTGAGCAAAGGTACCTACGCCGAAGTATGCGCACATGATACCAAAGATACAGAACATTACTGCCAAGGGTTTATATTTTTTACCAAGACCGTTTTGAATGTAGTACATCGGGCCACCGGAAATATTGCCGTGAGCATCGACAGTACGATACTTTACTGCCAGCAGGCATTCTGCATATTTGGTTGCCATACCGAAGAAGGC
>JAIHZV010000179.1 GCA_022718015.1 Phascolarctobacterium sp.
GGTGTGGCTCGAAAAGCGTCTTGCTGACCTGCCCGCTCGGCCTGCTCCGCTGCGCGGCGTGCAGGAGCTGGCGACAGCAGAGGTGGCAGAGCTTTTACAGCAGCGATAGGCGCGGCAAGCAGCTTGGATAATTAAGAAAGCTAATTTATATACGCAAAAAATAATTTATTTTCGAAATATGAGGAAGTGTACACATTGAGCATAAAAAGCTCTTGTGTACACTTTTTTTATGTGATAAAATTAATTTAGTTACTATAGTTTGGTTTGAAATGCAGTTATAAACCTAGTTATGAAGTTTTTTGGGGTATGATATTATGTTTACTTGGGGAAAGAAAAAAATAATTATGCTTTTGACTGCGTGCATGCTGCTGGCGGCGTTGTTGGCAAGCGGCTGTATGGAGCAGAGCAAGGCAGGCTATCGCAATAACGACGGAAGACAGAAGCTCATTGTGGGCAGTGATATCTATCCGCCGTTTAACTTTGTTGATGAAAACGGTGAGCCGACAGGCATTGATGTGGAGCTGGCGAAGGAGGCCGGCCGCCGCATGGGCTACGATGTCGAGTTTAAAAATATTAACTGGCCGGATAAGGATGAGCTGCTTGAGCGTGGCGAGCTTGACTGCCTGTGGGGCTCGTTTTCTATGAGCGGACGTAAGGAGCTGTATAATTGGGCCGGGCCGTATCTGGTCAGCAGACAGGCGGTGGCTGTGAACAAGAACAGCTCGATTCACAGGCTCGCGGATCTCGAGGGCAAGTTTATCGCTGTGCAGACAACGACGAAGCCGGAAGAAATTTTTACGCAGCATAAGCAGAGCAATATTCCGCAGGTGAAGAAGCTTTACAGCCTGAGCAACCGCGATTTGATTTATGCGATGCTGGGCAAGGGCTATGTGGATGCTATTGCTATGCACAAAAGTGCGATTGAGCAATATAACAAGGACGTAGGAACGAACTATCGCATTTTGGAGGAGCCTATTTTGATAACAGGTCTGGGAGTGGCCTTTGCTCGCAATGACCAGCGTGGTATAGCTGAAAGGCTTGATAAAACGCTGCAGGAAATGCGTGCTGATGGTACAACGAAAAAGATTGTCGCCAAGTATATGGACAATCCGGATGAATATCTGGAGGTGGAACGTAGTGGCGAATAGTATGTTGAATAGCAAAAAGTCCATTGCTGCTCTGGTTGTTATTATTGGCTTTGTTTATCTGAGCATTGTTTTTGGCTTTGCTTCTAAGGCAGACTATGATGCGACAAAGCATGATATGCAGTCAACAATCAGATATGTTGATACGCAATATAAGGAGTTTCATAAGCTTGATTCTGCCTCGAAGGTAAAAAGCCTGATGTCGGTCACCGCGACGACAGAGCAGATTATCCGTAATCTGGAGCTTAATCAAGGAAGCTTATCTGAGGAGCTGCTTGCCGGTTATGTGAGAGATTACCATCTGTCCGGCATTATTGTGCTTGATCCCAACGGTTCCCTGGTCTGCGAATATAATCGGGACAGATATGGCTTTGCTGCTTTGCGCTATGAGCTGCTCAAGCCGTCGGTTATGGATACGGCTATATATCCGGAGAAGATTTTTTCGGATCACCTTGAGCTTAACGACGGCTCGCATATTGACCTTTCTGTTACCAGCAGACAGGATGCGCCGGGCGTGGTGGTCTGCTATTACCATACGACGGCGGAATATGCTGCAAGCTATAATATGTCGCTGTATACGCTGCTTTCCGGCTATAGTATGCAGACGAGCGGCACAATTATTATCTCCGATGGCAATAAGGTGATTGCTTCTAATGATGCTTCTCTGCTTGGCAACAGGGTGGAGAATAATGATATTGTGCAGGCCTTGAAGCAGGACGGACGCACGCAGGAGCTGATTCATATCAAGGACAGCAAGGCAAATAATTACTATGGCAGCATGGAGCGTGGCCGTAATTATTTTATATACGTTTATATGCCGGAGCAGCATGTTTATACTACGCGTATGCAAAAGACAATGTATGCATTGGTTGTGTATCTGCTTATTGTGGGCGGGCTGCTGGTGTTCCGTGCGCGTACCGAAAAGCGTTATCTGGAGCAGCAGCGTGAGCATGACGAGGCGTACAAAGAGCAGCTGCGAGAGGCGGCGCGTGCAGCCGAGAAGGCTAACAAGGCCAAGACGGAATTTCTGCAGCGTATGAGCCACGATATCCGCACGCCGATTAACGGTATCCGCGGCTTTATCGAGATGGGCAATTACTATAAGGATGATTTGGCAAAGCAGGCTGAATATCGCGAGAAAATCTGGCAGAGCTCAGGCTTTTTGCTCGACCTTGTTAATGAGGTGCTGGAGATGGGCAAGCTCAGCTCCGGCGAGATTCAGATGGAGGAAATTCCCTTCAATCTGCGGGAAATCTGTAATGAGGTGAAGGGCATTGTTACGCCGCAGGCGCAGGAGAAGGGTGTGGAGTTTATCGTCAAAAAGGACGAGCTGCCATATCCTTGTCTGATTGGCAGTCCGGTGCATGTGAAGCGTATTCTGCTGAACATTGTCGGTAATGCTGTCAAATATAATAAGAATAATGGCAGGGTGTATATAACGCTTGTCGAGAGCAAGACTGACGACGAAACTATGCTTGTAGAGTTCAAATGTGAGGATACGGGCATTGGTATCAGCAAGCGCTTTTTGCCGCACGTTTTCGACGCCTTTGCGCAGGACAGCGATATAGCGCGCAGCTCGTATGAGGGCACAGGTCTTGGTATGCCGATAGCCAAGAGCCTGGTTGACAAAATGGGCGGAACGCTGGAGGTGGAGAGCGAAAAGGGCATTGGCACTACCTTCACTATGCGCATTCCGTTTAAAAAGGCTGCGGAGCAGCCGAGCGAGGAGCAGAAGCAGGAGGCACCTGACATGGAGCTTGTCAAGGGCATGCATGTGCTGCTGGCAGAGGACAACAAGCTGAATATGGAGATTGCACAGTTCTTCCTCGATACTGCAGGCATTACCAGTAAATGTGTGCTGAACGGCAAGGAGGCAGTGGAGGCCTTTGAGGATTCAGCGGTGCATGAATATGATGCTGTTTTGATGGATATCATGATGCCGTTTATGAACGGTATGGAGGCTACGCAGAAGATTCGTGCGCTGGAGCGTGAGGATGCAGGCACGGTGCCGATTATCGCGATGACGGCGAATGCCTTT
>JAIHZV010000180.1 GCA_022718015.1 Phascolarctobacterium sp.
CGTGGATTTTCCTTAGGCAAAATAAGGCCAAAAAAGAAAAATTTTAGAGCAACACGCGCAGCAAAAAAGCTGGCTCGGCTTTCGCCTCACCAGCTTTTAATTATCACGTTATTATTTTACTAAAACGGATTATTTGAACAGGCCCAGCAGCAGACCGCCGTTAGCAGCCAGTACCGGAGCAAATACCAGAGATACAATGGTCATCAGTTTAATCAGGATGTTCATTGCAGGTCCGGAGGTATCTTTGAACGGATCGCCTACGGTATCGCCTACAACGGTTGCGTCATGAACCGGAGTATGTTTGCGGCCGGAAGCTTCAACGAATTTCTTCGCATTATCCCAAGCACCGCCAGCGTTTGCCATGAGGATAGCAACCAGAACGCCGGAAGCCAGAGCGCCGCCAATCAGGCCGCCCAGAGCTTCAGTACCGAACAGGAAGCCAACCAGCAGAGGAGCAACGATAGCGATAACGCCAGGCATAATCATCTCGTGCAGAGCAGCGGAGGTGGAAATGTCTACGCATTTTTGGTAGTCAGCTTTAGCTTTGCCTTCCAGCAGGCCAGGAATTTCGTGGAATTGACGACGAACTTCCTCGATCATCTGGTAAGCAGCTTTACCAACAGATTCCATGGTCATAGCACCGAATACGAACGGCAGGGTTGCACCGATGAACAGACCAATCAGGGTTACAGGGTTCAGCAGGTCGATTGCTTTCAGGCCAACAGTGTGTGCATAAGCAGAGAACAGAGCCAGAGCAGTCAGAGCAGCAGAACCGATAGCGAAGCCTTTACCAATAGCAGCGGTGGTGTTACCAACGGAGTCAAGGGTATCGGTGATTTCACGTACTTCAGGAGGCAGCTCGGACATTTCTGCGATACCACCAGCGTTATCAGCGATAGGACCATAAGCATCAACTGCTACGGTCAGACCAGTAGTGGACAGCATACCAACAGCTGCCAGAGCGATACCAAACAGGCCCATGCCAGGGTCTTTAGCGCCGCCCATGGTGAAGAATGCCAGGATTACACCAACGCAGATGAAGATCATCGGCAGGAAGGTGGAATACATGCCAACAGCCAGACCAGAGATGATGGTGGTTGCCGGACCGGTTTCGGATTGCTCAGCAATCTTCTTAACGGAAGCATAATCAGCAGAGGTGTAGATTTCGGTGATTTTACCAATCAGCAGACCAACAACCAGACCGGAAGCAATTGCTACGAAAGCAGCAGTGTTGCCGAAGATGGAGGTGGACAGATAGTAAGCAGCAGCGATTACGATTACACCGCCAACATAGGTGCCATGGTTCAGAGCAGCCTGCGGGTTGGTGGATTTGCTGCTACGAGCATAGAATACACCAATCAGGGAAGCGATGATACCAGCAAATGCCAGCTCGAATACGAACATAACGCCTTCGCCGCCCGGATATGCAACAGCACCCAGGGTAATAGCGGAGATGATAGCACCTACATAGGATTCGAAAAGGTCAGCGCCCATGCCTGCAACGTCGCCTACGTTATCGCCTACGTTATCAGCGATGGTAGCCGGGTTACGCGGGTCATCCTCAGGCAGACCTTCTTCAACTTTACCTACCAGGTCAGCGCCAACGTCAGCAGCTTTGGTATAGATACCGCCGCCAACACGAGCGAACAATGCAATGGAGCTTGCGCCCAGACCGAAGCCGGTAACGATATCAATGTTGCCGAACAGCATGTAAGCTGCGGAAACACCAACGATACCCAGACCAACTACGCCCAGACCCATAACAGCACCGCCGGAGAAAGCAATTTTCAGAGCTTCCGGCATGCCACCGGTTTGAGCAGCTGCAGCAGTACGAACGTTAGCTTTAGTAGCAACGGTCATGCCGATGTAGCCGGCACATACGGAGAATACTGCACCTGCAACGAAGCAAACAGCAGTAAGCGGAGATAAGAACATGGAAATAACGATTGCAACTACGATTACAAACACGGACAGTGCTTTGTATTCGCGGAACAGGAACGCCATAGCGCCCTCATGGATGTAACCAGCAATTTCCTGCATACGGGAAGTACCAGCAGGAGCCTTGCCGATTGCGCTGCTGAGCATCAGAGCAACTGCGAGTGCAATGAGACCAACAACGATGGAGATCATTAAGAAATTCAAGACCCAAACCCCTTTCTTTTTATAAAAAAATTTAAAATTTAAAGAGCGCAGTTACGCTCTTTGTAACATGATGAACTAAGCGTTGATTTTTGCCAGCGCTAAAGTAATAACAGCAAACGCTGCACCCAGAACAACAGTAGCCTTAGCCATTACCGTGTCCAGATCATTGCCCTTGCCAAAAAAAGCACCGTCACTGCCGCCGAAAGTACTGCCCATACCGCCGCCTTTTCCGGACTGCAGCAGAACTGCGCCAATGAGTGCTATGCAAACGATAACTTCTAGAACCATCAAGACAGTTTCAATCACAGAGCTTACCTCCTCATATTTTTGTACCATAGTATTGTACCATAAAGCTCATTATAAAGCTAGTATTTTTTTATAATATTGTGCTATAATATTCTTGCTGCGACTCTTTCCAGCAGGAAGGAGGTGCCACAATGTTTGAAGTTGTAATATCCTTTTTCATTTCTGTTACGGCAAGTATAATCAGTCACTATATTTGCAAGTGGTTAGACAGAAAATAGTACGCAGCTAGCCCACAAAAAAGCCTCGGGAGAAGCGAGAATTCCCGAGGCTTTTTCTTTTGCGTGACACAATGCCATTGCAATATCCTTTAGTCAAGTTTAGTATATCGCAAGACTAAGGAAATGTCAATTTTTATTTGATGTTGTAGAAAACGTTCTTGCCGTTGTACTTAGCAGCCTTGCCCAGATCCTCTTCGATGCGCAGCAGCTGGTTGTATTTGGCAACACGGTCAGTACGGGCAGGAGCACCGGTCTTAATCTGGCCTGCATTTACTGCAACAGCAATATCTGCCAAAGTGGTGTCCTCGGTTTCACCGCTGCGGTGAGAGATAATGCAGGTGTAGCCTGCACGCTTAGCAGTCTCGATAGCATTGAAGGTTTCTGTCAGAGTACCGATTTGGTTTACTTTAATCAGGATAGCATTAGCTACGCCCTTCTTAATGCCCTGAACAAGACGCTCTTCATTGGTAACAAACAGGTCGTCGCCAACCAGCTGGCAACGGTCACCGATGG